>JANNBA010000078.1:0-11441 GCA_031384845.1 Bacteroidota bacterium | reverse complement strand
TTTTTTCAATTTCGATTGCTTCAAAAATATATTCCTTGATTTGAGGCGCTATTTTTAAGAGTTGATCAGCAGTTGTAATTTTGATAATTCTGGACGATTGAGAATTTTCGCCTTGCTTTTCTAAAATTTGATAATTGTCTTTGAGCAAAACCCCTTTAAAGAAATTTATAGAACAAAAGGATTTAAAAGCACTAATTATTACAATATTTTTGTTTTGAAATGTATAAACAGGCATACTCCATTTTAAGGTTTCTTGAAGGTTGCTTTCTAACACAATTTGTCTCAAAATTTTGAGTTCGGTTTCCCATTTTTTTACTTTACAGTTTGTGGTTGCAAAATATTTACACCTTCCGCATCCATCAGAAAGATATAAATCAACTTGGGGATCAAGAATTATCATTATTGATAGTCAGATAGTTAAATATTATGCTTGTGAAAATTCACACTTGAGTCCATAAGTTAGTTGTTGTATTAGTGATCATCTCCAACAAAAGATGCTACTTCTGTTGCTTTGAATGAAAGTTCCATGCGATCCCAATTCAAAAACACTTTTAAAGGTTTGACGGCAAAAACAAGATTCTCGACTTGGTTTTCTGTAAAAACGATATTAACTTTTATTCTCAATTGATCCTTTTTGGTATCATAATTAGTAATGTCAAATTGATCAAAATTCTTATTGAAAATTATGGTACAAGGTTCTGACCCTTCGAGAATTACAAAAAGCGAATATTTTCCGGCAGGCAAAAAGTAATCGTCTTGAATCATCAAGTCCTTGTCTGTTTCAAAAACAGTTACATTTCCGCTTCCAGGGCTCCAAATTTTAGAATAAGGCACAAATTCATCTAAAATGGCACGACCGGCAACTGCAGGACTTCCATAGGTAAGTGTGATTCTTGTGTTTTTGTCAACAATTCCAGTTGTAATTTTTGTTTTGGCAACAGCAACTTCCTGCGCAAAAACGGCATCGGTAATCACAAATAGAAAAGTAATCAAGACAATTTTATTCAATAGTTTCATTTTTAATAAATTTTAACATTTTTACAAAAATAATAGTTTGCTATTATTTAACATACAATTTATTGTTAATTTTTATCGAAAGTGGATTTTGATTTTATTTATGATTATTTATGCACAAAATTTCGAGTTCCATAAAAAAATGATTATTTTTATTTTTTTTTAATTATGATGAATAGTATAGCAGAAAGAATTGCTGATTTTTTGGTCGATTACCCCCCGTTTTCAGAGCTTACTTTTGACGAATTGACAAAAGTAGCCACTGATATTAGGGTTTTAAACCTTGAAAAAAATCAAATATTATTTCAGATAAATGATGTTTTGCACGATTGTTTTTATGTAGTTGCTAGTGGTGTTATAAATCTTTCGGTTATTTCTGATGCCGAAGAAACGCTTTTGAACAAATGCCACGCAGGTGATATACTGGGATTACGCCCATTTTTTGCAAAAAACAACTATATGATGACTGCAAAAGCGCGCGAAGAAAGTATTGTATATGCAATCCCGATTGCCACATTCAGACCATTTGTTGCCAATAACACTGAAGTTTTGGATTTTTTGTTACAAAGTTTTGCTAGTACTGCCCCGGGCAAAAATGGTCAAAATGCTAAGGGAAAATTAATCAATGATAGCGTTCAATATACTGATAATCAGTCTGAAATACAGTTTTTTCAAACATTAGCCTACAATACAAAACCAATTTTGATGGCTCCAACTGCTGTTGTCCAAAATGTGGCGCAATCGATGACAGACCAACTTTTTGGTTGTGTTATTGTGCATCAAAACAATCTTCCGATGGGCATCATTACAGATTTTGATTTTCGCTCAAAAATTGCAAATGGACGATTTCTTATCACAGCATTAGCACAAAACATTATGTCGTCTCCCGTTTTTTGCGTGCCAGAAAATTTGTCATTGGCCGAGGCACAATTGTTTATGCTGCGCCAAAATGTGTCTTACTTGTGCGTAACAATTGATGGGACAGACAAAACCGAAATTCGGGGCATTGTGTCTCAGCGTGATTTGATAGAAGCGCAATCTAATAATCCGGGCGTTTTGATCAAAGAAATAAAACGAGCTACAAATCAGGAAGAGTTGAAAATTCTGAGAGAAAAATTGTCAGAATTTGTTAGAACATCCATCAACAAAAAAATTCCGCTGCAACATATATATAGTATTGCTGGCGAAATAAATTTTGCCATCATCAAGCGAGCTATCGATTTGACAATTCTTGATTTGGGCTCCCCTCCTGCCCGATTTGCTTGGTTTAGTATTGGAAGTCAAGGAAGAAAAGAACAACTTTTGCCCACGGATCAAGATAGTTTTTTGATTTTTGAAGATGTTGCTGCCGATAAATATCGAGAAGTAAAGGATTATTTTTTAAAATTAGCAAAAAAAGCTACAAGTATTATTGCATTTTCAGGCTATTCAATCTGTCCAAATTCACACGTTGCAAGCCACCAAAATTGTTGTAAATCTTTAACCGATTGGACCAAAAAATTTCAAAATTGGATTAATACGCCTGGCGAAAACACTGAAGAAATTGAAACCATTTTTTTTGATTTTGAATTGGTTTATGGTGATTTAAAAATAGAAGATAAGTTGACACAAACCATTTTAAAAGACCTAAAAAGCAAACAAAAATTCTTGGCGTTTCTTGGTACTTCTGCAATCAAGAAACCAGCGGCATTAAGCTTTTTCAAACAGTTTAATACCGAAGAAGAAGGCGAATTTAAGGATTATTTTGACATCAAAAACCGCGGAATTACCCCACTTGTTGATGCCGCTCGACTGTTGGTTTTGTCGCAAGAAATAAGTGGCTTCAATAACACTTTTTTGAGGTTGAAACAGCTCTCGATTATCGAACCAAAATATGAAGATATCTATCTAGCGGCTGCAGAATCTTTTTTGACGCTTTCAAAATTCAGAACCCTCGAAGGGCTCAAAAATGGTACTGATGGTCAATATATCGACTTGTTAGAAATGACTAAATCTGACAAAGAAAAATTGAAAAATTGTTTTCAATCGATAAAAGATTTGGAAGAAATTATCAAAAATAAATTTCAACTTACTTACTTTTCATAATTATGATCGATTGGCTCAAAAATATCACACAAGACTATCCTGAATTTTGGAAAAAATATATTTCAAAATTTAATGAAAAAACAAATCGTTTTGTGGTTTTAAGCACAGAAACATCAGGTTTAAATCCAGATAAAGATGTCATTTTGGCTCTAAGCTGTATTGCTGTTCAAAACAATATGGTGGTGGTTGGCGATAGCTTTGAAGTGGTTTTGAAACAATATATTTTCAACCATGATAATGGTTTTTCAAACGAATTTATTATAGAAAGTAAACAAGAAAAATTTTCAGAATCCATTGCAATTGAGGCTTTTATAGATTATTTGGGCAATGCTATTTTGATAGGACATCATATCAATTTTGATCTTGAAATGATCAACAAAGTGCTCCGCAAAAACAATTGTGGAACACTCAAAAATGAGGCTTTGGATATTGAAATCATGTACAAAAAATGGAATAACTTCAAAGAGGATAAATCATTTTCTATAGAGGAGCTTCAGACCATTTTTAAATTGCCAAAAACAGACCGTATTTCAGCTGCAGATGATGCGTTTGCTATTGCATTGCTTTTTTTGAAACTACAAAACAGGTTGGGATTGATGGTGTGAAATTAATACACTTATTACAAACACCTTATAATTTTTATGCGTAAATAAGTGTTACAAACAAAAAATGATTTTGAACAAAAATCAAAATCTGAAAATTTTATTTTACTTTAGCAAATTATAAAAAAAATATGAAAAATACTGCACTACATCACATTCACGAAAGTTTGGGAGCCAAAATATTGCCCTTTGCAGGCTATAATATGCCAATTTTGTACGAAGGCGTCAATATAGAACACGAAACGGTTCGTACAAAAGTGGGCGTTTTTGATGTGTCGCACATGGGCGAATTTTTGATTTCTGGACCAAATGCCCTAAATTTAATTCAAAAAATAAGTTCTAATGATGCCACTACACTAACCGTTGGAAAAGCGCAATATGCTTGTATGCCTAATCTTGATGGTGGTATTGTTGATGATTTGTTGATTTATAAAATAAAAGAAGAGCAATATCTACTGGTTGTAAACGCCTCAAATATCGAAAAAGATTGGACATGGATTCAATCTCAAAATGAATGGAATACAGAGATCAAAAACCTTTCAGACGACTATTCATTATTGGCCATTCAAGGACCAAAAGCTATCGAAGCCATGCAAAGTTTGACTTCAATAGATTTGAATTCGATTGCTTATTATCATTTTGAAGTAGCCGATTTTGCAGGTTTCCCGTACGTAATTATCTCTGCAACAGGATATACCGGGTCTGGCGGATTTGAGATTTATTGCAAAAATAGCGAAGTAGAAACGATTTGGAACAAAGTTTTTGAGGCTGGAAAAGATTTTGGAATAAAACCAATTGGGCTTGCTGCACGCGACACTTTGCGTCTGGAAATGGGTTTTTGTTTGTACGGAAATGACATCAACGACACAACTTCGCCATTAGAAGCTGGTTTGGGATGGATTACAAAATTTAATAAAAATTTTATTAATTCAGAAAATTTAGCCCAACAAAAAGAAGCTGGCATAACCAAAAAATTAGTAGCTTTTGAAATGCAAGAACGAGCCGTGCCAAGACAAGATTATGAAATCGTTGACAAATATGGTGTCAATATTGGAAATGTTACTTCTGGTACGATGTCACCAACCTTGAATATTGGAATTGGTTTGGGATATGTCACTGTCGAAAATAGTCTTGTTGATACCGAAATATTTATCAGAATTAGAAAAAACGATGTTTTGGCAAAAGTGGTAAAATTGCCTTTTTATAAAAAATAATATGCACAAAAAAATTGTACTTGTTTTTTTGTTTCCACTAATGTTATTGGCTCAAAATAGCCAAAAAACTTGTGATCTTTTTTTAAAAATAGACAACCTTTTTTACAACGAACACTTTCATTATAAACCTGTTGACGATAGCTTGTCAGTTTTTGTATTTGATACTTTTGTAAACGACCTGGATCCACAACGTAATATTTTTACACAAAAAGAATATCAAAATCTAAGTAGATTTAGATTTGAAATTGACGATTTTCTGTTACAAGAAAATTGCGGTTTTATGAACGATTTTGAAGAAACTTATAAAAAAGCCATCCAAAGAAAAAAAATGGTTTTAGAAAAAATTCAAGCCGAAACTTTAAATTATGATTCTAACGATACCATTCGATTTTCAAAAAAAAGTTTTCCATTTGATTTGCAAGAAAACGATTTGGAACGCGTATGTAGAAAAAGAATCAGATATGATGTGTTGTCAGAAATTTCAGAAATTAGCAACAATTTAGACTCGCTTTCGCAAAATTTTGAAAGCATAGAAAAACCCATTCGGCTTAAAAATTATGAAGATAATTTGTGTACTGTTGCCAACATTTTGAGCTCCAAATCTGGATTATTTACTGATTTGCAAACCAAGTTTTTAGACATTTTTTGCCGATATTTCGACCCACATTCCAACTATTTTACGCCCGATGCCAAATCTAGTTTTATGTCAGGTCTGTCAACAAGCAACTTGACCCTAGGCCTTTTTGTAGATCTGAATGAAAGAAATGAGTTAGAAATTGTTGAAATTGTAACAGGCGGCCCAGCTTTTAAATCAAAAAAAATTGAAATAGGCGATATTATCACAAAAGTTGCCAATCAAAAAGGAGAAGAATACCAAGTTTCTTGTGGTGCTTTAGAAAAAATAGCCCAACTTATTTTTGCCGATGCCAATGCTATAATCGGTTTGACAATCAAAAAAAAGAACGGCACTTTGATCGACATCATTTTAAAAAAGCAGTTGATGAAGGCCACAGAAAATGAAGTGTATAGCTTTATCATCGAAAATAATTTGAAAATGGGCTATATTAATATCCCAAGTTTCTATGCCGATTTTGAAAACAATAGCGGTCAAGGGTGTGCAAACGATGTAGCAAGAGAAATTGTAAAACTTCAAAAAGAAAATATCAAAGGAATTGTGATCGACCTCCAAAATAATGGTGGTGGCTCGATAGACGAAGCCATAAAACTGGCAGGAATGTTTGTAAATCCCGGGCCAATATCCATTTTGGCCGATGGTTATCAAAACCAAACCGTGCTTCATAATCCAATTATCGGAACAATATATAACGGCCCAATTGTTATTATAATCAATGGAAATTCAGCTTCGGCAAGCGAATTTTTTTCGGCTGCTATGCAAGATTATCAGCGAGCCATTTTGATTGGTAGCCCCACTTTGGGAAAAGCCACCATGCAAACCATTCTGCCTTTAGATCAAAATAATGATCACGATTTTGTAAAAGTTACGACCCAAAAATTTTATCGAATCACTGGCGATAGCAACCAAATTAAAGGGATAATTCCGGATATTGTGTTGCCTGTTTTGTTTGATAGTATTGTGCAACGCGAAAAAAATTATAAAACCGCATTAGCTTATGATCAAATAATACCGAAATCAAATTTTGTAGCGTTTTCTAATATTAATTTTAGTAAAATAATAAAAATAAGTAGTTTACGACTAGCGAAAAACCCTCGATTTCAAAAAATTATAGAATTGAATTCCAAAATTAATGCTTTTTATACAACTTTAAAAAAACCAATTCCCCTACAATTTAAATCTATTTTTGCAGATGTGCACCTATCAGATGCCCTTTTTGATCAGGTCAAGAAAACAAATAATATAGAAACTATTTGTAAAATTTATAACCACAGTTTCAACCAATCCAAATTAAAAAAAGATAGCTTTCAAAAAGAAATCAATGATCTGGAAATAAATAACTTACAAAAAAATCCTTATCTTGAAGAAGCCAGTTTTATAATCAATGATTTGGTTGGTTTTAAAAAGGAAAACTAATTCATAATGATAAAAAAAATTGTATAAAACAATCAATAAGTCTATTTTTGTAAAAAATTAAAAAGATTAAATCAAAAAAGCATGGGAAGAGCGTTTGAATTTAGAAAAGGCAGAAAGATGAAACGATGGTCTGCAATGGCCAAAACCTTTACCAGAATTGGAAAAGACATAGTAATGGCAGTAAAAGAAGGCGGGCCAAATCCCGAAGCCAACTCGCGCTTGCGTGCCGTTATTCAAAACGCAAAGGCCGCAAATATGCCCAAAGACAATGTAGAGCGCGCCATCAAAAATGCCAGCAACAAAGATACTGCCAACTACAAAGAAATACTATTTGAAGGATATGCCCCACACGGAATTGCCATTTTGATAGAAACCGCATCAGACAACAACAATAGAACCGTAGCCAATATCAGAAGCTATTTTAACAAATGTAATGGCACGATGGGCACACAAGGATCTGTAGAATTTATGTTTGACCACAGTTGCAATTTCAGAATTCCAAAAGGCAATCTTGATCCCGAAGAATTAGAATTAGAGCTTATCGATTTTGGAGCCGAAGAAGTTTTTGAAGACGAAGATGGCATATTAATATATGCCCCATTTGGTAGTTTTGGTACTATTCAAAAAGAATTAGAAAACAGAAATTTCGATATTTTATCATCTGGATTTGAACGAATTCCGCAAGTTACAAAAGAGCTAACCGAAGCTCAAATAGCAGATGTCGAAAAACTAATCGACAAAATTGAAGAAGATGACGATGTGATGAATGTGTATCACACCATGCAAGAATAATTTATTTTTAGGTAAAAAAAAAACAAAAATGGTAAAAGATTTATTTGAGAGAATTCAAAACAATAAAGGCCCATTAGGAAAATGGGCTTCACAAGCCGAAGGATATTATGTATTTCCAAAATTAGAAGGCGAATTAGGCCCAAGAATGCAATTTCACGGAAAAACCATTTTGAACTGGAGTTTGAATGACTATCTCGGCCTAGCCAATCATCCCGATGTGCGACAAGCAGATACCGATGCAGCCATACAATATGGAGCAGCCTATCCAATGGGCGCACGCATGATGTCTGGACACACCAATGCCCACGAACAATTAGAACAAGAATTGGCAACATTTGTCATGAAAGAAGCCGCCTATTTGCTCAACTTTGGCTACCAAGGCATAATGTCAACCATAGACGCATTAGTAACCAAAAATGACATCATTGTATATGACGTAGATGCCCACGCTTGCATCATCGACGGAGTACGCCTGCACATCGGAAAACGATTTACATACAGGCATAACGACATCGAAAGCATCGAAAAAAACTTACAACGAGCCACCAAAATGGCCACAGAAACAGGTGGCGGCATACTTTTTATCACCGAAGGCGTTTTTGGAATGCGCGGACAACAAGGCAAACTCAAAGAAATAGTAGCCCTAAAACAAAAATACAATTTCAGACTATTGGTCGATGACGCCCACGGATTTGGCACACTCGGCAAAACCGGCGCAGGCGCAGGCGAAGAGCAAGGCGTACAAGATCAAATAGATATTTATTTTTCGACATTTGCAAAATCAATGGCAAGCATCGGCGCCTTTATTGCCGCAGACCAAGAAATTATCGATTTTTTAAAATACAACCTCCGATCACAAATGTTTGCAAAAGCATTGCCAATGATACAAACCGTAGGAGCCCTAAAAAGATTAGAAATCCTAAGAAACTCTACCGAGTTGAAAGACAAATTGTGGCAAAACGTAAACGCACTTCAAAACGGACTAACAGAAAAAGGGTTTAATATAGGCGACACAAACACCTGTGTAACACCCGTTTATCTCGAAGGAAGTATTCCAGAAGCCATGATGTTGGTCAATGATTTAAGAGAAAATTATGGCATCTTTTTGTCTATCGTCGTATATCCCGTCATCCCAAAAGGCATCATTTTGCTGCGCATGATACCCACAGCAACCCACACATTGTCAGACATCAACGAAACTTTAGTAGCCTTTGAAGCCATTCGCGAGAAACTAACAAACGGCACCTACGCCCAATTGGCACAAAAAAACACCGTGGATATGTCTTAAAAATTTGCATTTTTTTTTGGCGCACACCTCCCCTACTTACACACCACCCGTCCCGCTGCACGCTATATCTTTTTTTGGTTTTTTTCAAAAACCAAAAAAAGGATGCCGCTACATCGGGGCGATTATAGACTTTTTGGGTTTTGGAGAGGTTATTTGTTTGAGGTTATTTGTTTTTAGTATTTCGAGGCACCGTAATTCATCTAAAGCATTTCAACCATCATGCGCTATACCGTTTGTTTTGCCACACATTTACTAGAGCAAGGCACAGTCATTAGATTTATACCAGAATTATTAGGTCATAACGATATTAAAACCACCTTATTATATACACAAGTAAACGACAAAACATTACGAAAAATTATTAGTCCATTAGACACAATGTTATAAAAATGGTTATATTTGTATTATTAAAAAGCATTTCACAAATAAGCAATGCGCTTTTTGAAATAGTTTTTTTTTATTAAAACAATGATAATTTATGATTTATACAACTGCAACTTTTTTTAGTTGCGAGTATTTATGAGTTTACCAACATATTAAAAAACAGAAATTATGAAAAAAAATATAATTTTACTAGTTTTTTTATTGACTCTTATTACAAAGTCAATGAGTCAAATTAATCCAGTTCAGAATTTAACTTATTCCCAAATTTATCAATCGCCAAATAATTTTTTTGAATTAAATTGGGAAGAACCAGCACAACCTCATAATTTATTATTAGGATACAACGTTTACCGAGAAAATGAATTTTATAGATTTCAAATCGAAAGAACATTGTATAATTTATATTCACAAACTTTTGGTTTCGTTTCAAATTGCGGATTTGATTTTCTAGAGTATAATATTCCAAATGGATTTTTAGTTCACGTTAAAGCAGTTTATGAGGGACAAATAGAATCAACTTTTACAGAAACTGCATCAGTTTTTCCGCCAGCATTAAAAAATAATGAATTCGAAACACAAAAAGTGTTGCTTTATCCAAATCCGACAAAAGGAATATTAAATATTGAAAATATAGATTTAGAAAAAATCGTTATTTATGAAGTTTACGGAAAAGAACTAATGGAATTTAAACCAACATCTCAAATTAATTTAAATAACTTATCAAAAGGTATTTACATAATTAAACTTTTTTCTGAAAGCAAAATTGTAACTAAAAAAATAGTAATTGAATAAAATACGTCGGTTAAAAGCCAGCCTTTCCTCGACCTTGCAAACCCAACAAGGTATTGCAATCATCGAATACCGACAAAAAATATTGTCCATGAGATAAACTCCGGTTAATCGGAATTGAGCTTTGCAAAAATTAGAATTTTGGACTTGATTTCACAAATTTTTTTGTACTTTATTATCAGTAAATAATCGAAATTTAAGTATGCCAAATCCCGAAAATACTGCAAACCATGGAGCTTTTGGCAACAGCAGTTTTAAAAACGCAAAGGAAAAGATTTTAATTGAAAAAAAGTGTATCTTTGAAAAATAATCAGAAAAAATGGCGCAAACAATTTCAATAAAATATCCAAATTTTCTCGCAATTTCGATGAGAATGAGCGAGGTCGATTTTGAAACCGAAATAAAAGTTAGCGGTCTTGTGAAATTATTTGAACTCGGAAAAGTATCATCGGGAACTGCAGCGAAAGCTTTGAAAATTTCTCGTTTAGAATTTTTAGAATTGCTTGGAAAGTATAAAGTTAATTTTCTCAACTTTGATGAAATAGATTCAGATTTCGAAAATGCGTAAAGTAGTTTCAAATACAACACCAATAATTTCGCTATTAAAAGTTAATAAACTTGAAATACTGAAAGAACTTTACGGTGAAGTATTTATTCCCTTTGAAGTTTATCGAGAAATAGAGGCAGGAAAAAATAAAGATTATTATGTTGATTTAATAAAAATTGAGTGGATAAAAATTGTAAAAATAAAGAACGAAAAATCACTTTTATTTTTCTTGGATTTAGACAAAGGCGAAGCCGAAGCATTAGTTTTAGCAAACGAAATTGAGGCAGATTTAATAATTTTAGACGAAACTTTGGGAAGATTTCACGCCAAACATATCGGATTAAAAATTACCGGAACAATAGGAATACTTTTAAAGGCAAAAGAAATCGGAATAATTGACAAAATCAAACCAATATTAAACGAACTTATACAAAAAGGATTTTGGTTGAGTGAAAAATTGATAATGCAAACATTGATAAAAGCATTAGAAAATTAATAAAATAATATTCCGATTGCCCAACTCCCAGCCTTTCCTCGACCTTGAAAACCCAGCAAGATATTGCAATCATCGAATACCGATAAAAAAAATAACCCGTGAGATAAACTCCAGTTGAATGCGCCCGAGGTTTAAAAATTACTTCGTCTGTTCGCTCTTTCAGGCTCTGGTGGGGTTTTG
>JANNBA010000051.1:0-13430 GCA_031384845.1 Bacteroidota bacterium | reverse complement strand
TCTTTCTTGTTTAGCTTGTTTACTAGCTGGTCTTGTGGACTTTGTATTTTATCTACTATTTTACTGCTAAGGTGTGTAAATAGTTGTGATTTTGATGCTTGCATGTCCTAGAAACTGTTGTTATGTAGCGGATGTCGGTTCTGTTTTCTAATAAATGTGTGGCAAAACTATGAAGCAGACTATGAAAACGAACTACTTTGTTTGGGCAACCATTAGCGGTTAACAATCAACACCCTACGAATAACGTTTTGAAAACCCAAAAAGTCTATAATCGCCCCGATGTAGCGGCATCCTTTTTTTGGTTTTTGAAAAAAACCAAAAAAAGATATAGCGTGCAGCGGGACGGGTAGTGTGAAATAGTAGTCGTGTGCGCCAAAAAAGAAAAAATGTGTTGGAGTTGTGGTTGTTTTTAGGAAATTTTTGTATTGATTGGGATGATAAAATTTGGGTTTTGTTGCCATTTTGGTTTGGGTTGCTGCGGTTGGATAAGATACGATCTGAAGATTGCTGTCCTTTTTGATTTGATCGGTGCAAAAATTGAATATATTTGTTGCTAAAATAGTGGGTCGAAGTTGACCGTGTGTCTAAAATTGCAAATTAATTTGATGTTTGAATGTCAGCAAAATAGGAATATGAAAAAAATAGTACAACTGCTTTTTAGGATTTATATCCTTTCTTTTTTGATGGTTTCGCACGCACAAACGGGGGTTTTGGCGCACAAGGCAATGGTGGTTTCGGCTCGTCCTGAAGCTTCACAAATTGGGCTTCAAATTATCAAAAACGGTGGCAACGCCTTTGATGCGATGGTTGCAACAGAGTTGGCGCTTGCGGTGTGCTATCCTCAAGCTGGCAACCTTGGCGGCGGCGGATTTATGGTATTTAGAAAAGCAAATGGCGAAACGGGGGCACTCGATTATCGCGAAAAAGCAACTCAAAAAGCAACCAAAAATATGTTTTTGGATACTTTGGGAAACGTAATTCCGGGGTTGAGCACACAATCTGCGTTGGCTATTGGCGTTCCGGGTACAATCGCTGGGATTTTTGAAGTTCATCAGAAAATGGGCAAATTGGCTCTTTCGGAAATCTTAAAACCTGTAATTGAACTGGCCGAAAAAGGGGTGCTTATTACTGCAAATGATGCTAGAATATTAGCAGAATACCGCGAAAATTTTATCGCTATAAACGGTCAGGAGGGGTTGTTTTCTAAAGCATATAAAGAAAAGGATACCATCAAATATGTAGCACTTGCCAAAACCCTAAAACGAATTGTAAAAAACGGAAGAGACGAGTTTTATCGTGGCGAAACTGCCCAAATATTGGTTGATTTTTTGGCGCAAAAAGGTGGAAATATGAGCCTAATTGACCTGGCAACCTATAAGGCTGTATGGCGAAAACCTATCGCTTTTAGATACAAAGACCTCAACATCATATCGATGTCGCCACCTAGTAGCGGTGGTATTTGTTTAAACCAAATTATGACGATGATTGCGCCCTACAACCTGCAAAAAATGGGTCACAACAGCCAAAAAACAATCCAACTTATTGTAGAAGCAGAAAGACGCGCTTATGCGGATCGTAATTTTTATCTTGGTGATCCCGATTTTGTCGATATTCCGATCCAGAAACTCTGTAGTACAAAATATCTAAAAACCCGAATGTTGGATTTCTCATTTGAGAAAGCTACAAAATCTTCTCAAATAGGGCGTGGCAAACTACCAGCCACAGAAAGCACCGAAACCACTCACTATTCTATCGTTGACACCTACGGAAATGCCGTTTCTGCCACTACAACCCTCAACGACCATTATGGTTCTAAAATATATTGTGAGCAACTTGGGCTTTTTTTGAACAACCAAATGGATGATTTTTCGGCCAAACCGGGTGTTCCAAATCTTTATGGGCTTACAGGCTCGGAGGCCAATAGTATCGCAGCCAAAAAACGAATGCTTAGCTCGATGACACCCACAATTGTTGAAAAAAACAACAAACTATTAATGGTAGTTGGTACCCCGGGCGGTTCTACTATTATCACTTCTGTGCTTCAAACGATTCTAAATGTTTCCGAATTCAAAATGGGAATGCAGCAAGCAGTAAACGCACCCAAATTTCACCACCAATGGCTGCCAGACGAAATTGTTTTTGAACCCCATGGTTTTGACCCAACGTTGTTGCAAAATTTGCGCAAAAAAGGCTACACTATTATCGAGAAAAACGCCGTCATTCTTGGCAAAATTGATGCTATTTTGCAGCTTCCAAACGGAATGCTCGAAGGAGGAGCTGACACTCGCGGAGACGATAGTGCTATTGGTTTTTGAAGCTTCAACGCAAAGTAATTGCATAAAAAAAAGCTGCCTTTTCAGACAGCTTGTTTTATCCCAAAGTAGGAATATAAAAATTTATTTTTTCATCCATTTTGCAACTACATTTTGCCCAGCTTCGTTGGTAAAATGTATCATATACAAACCTGCAGATTGTGCCGCAACATCAAGATTTTGCTGCCCAATCGCTAGCTTTTGGATTGACAATATACGACCATTAAGATCAAAAATTCGCACGGTCATTGGAGCGGCAATATCTATCTCTAATTGATTTTGAACGCTATTGGAAGCCATTGATACGCCAAAATTTTTCAAGCCGTCTGGACTCAAATTAGCAACGCTCAAATTTGGATTATATCGGTATCCAAAAGTAATGGAGTTTCCAAACTCTGCACCATTATTATCTAATTGATACATTTTGAACATAAATTCAACATTTTGCATTGGGTTTAATCCATTGCTGTTGTTATAAAAATGATCAAAATTGCCATTCTCTCCGTTGGCATCCAAAAAATATGCTACATTTGGATAAGAACTTCCTGCGCTAATGTTAGCATAACATACATCGCCAAAGCATAGTTGCACATCGCTACCATTTGAATTTGTAATCGAAATACACTTTATTTTTACATTTGTTGGCAAATTAGACGTGTTATAAACCTTGAAATTCAAGTAAGCCGCATTTCCCGCATTAGCATTAAACAAGAAAACATCGCCGTCATTTACTGGCGAACCATCAATTTTTGTCATTACAATTTGTGCAGTTGCAATGAGTTGCACAAAAAAGACGAAAAATAAAACTATTTTTTTAAAAAAAACTTTCATTATTTGATTACTATTTTTTCTGTCCACTTGCCTTTCTCATTTTCCATTTTAGCCAAATAAATGCCGCGCTGCAATCCACTTAAATCTACTGAATCATCTTTAGAAACGGTATTTTTTTGAAACACTATTTTTCCTAAAACATCAACAATTACAACTTGCATTGGCAATTCAGATTGAAAAAACAAAACACCAGTAGTTGGGTTTGGATAAGCCACACTTTGATTTATAGTGCTTTGCTCGATGCCAAGTGCTGTAGTTGAAATTACATTAGCTTTATTTAATAATGTGCCAAAATTTGATGCTGCTATATTGAATAAAGATACACCGTTGGTGTCAAAAATCTCAATTCCATGTGGTGCTGAACCTCCACTCCATCCATCTCCATACGAATCTAATAGCTGTACGGTATAACAAAATCCTACGGGTAAGCTCACATTTTGAACCATTGTTGTGTTGGCATCTTGCCCACCACCATTTGCAATACCAACGTATGGGCCGCCAGAAGCAACCACAACTCCAACACTATTTTTTATTTTCCAAGACATTTCTGTTGGAAAATTATCTGTATAAATATTCAGAACTATATTTTCTGGAACCTGAGTTGCTTGATTTACGTCCAAATTATTAGAACTAAAAGCGGGATTGAATACCGATCCGCCATTTAAGGAAGCAATTTCAAACTCGTAGTTAGCGGTTGGATCAAAAGTATAACTATCAAAAGTCAAACTTTTTGTAACAAATCTAGTTGTACTGGTTGCAAAAGTCTTTGAAGCAACAACATTTCCATTTTCTTTCAAATTCAAATTGACCGACGTAATCGTGTTTTCACCAAAATTTCGAAACTTGGCAACTGCAGCTCCTGTTGGTGTACAAAAATTATTTTCAACTTCCAGAGCGTGTACATTATTTTGAACACCTACCAAAGTAGTGGCACAACCAGAATTAATACTAGATCTAATAGCCGATGCCGAAGATTGCCCAATCTCTGTAACAATTCCATTTGGACAAATTCTATAAACCGTAGGAAAATAAGCAATTT
This sequence comes from Bacteroidota bacterium, assembly GCA_031384845.1. GTDB lineage: Bacteria > Bacteroidota > Bacteroidia > Flavobacteriales > Flavobacteriaceae > Flavobacterium. The sequence continues at coordinate 9,248 of JANNBA010000051.1, read as the reverse complement.
GATACAAAGCTCCAAGGGCAGAACTATCAATGATAGGGTATGGAGTTCCGTTTACCCAGTTTCCTTGTGTACTACTACCGGTACCATTCAAATCTGCCAAAGTAGTATTTGCATCTCCTTCAACAAACAACACCACAACCTGATTTGACGCCTCTACTCCATAAGCACTATACACATCTTCCAAAGCTTTGGTGTTGTGATAATTCCAGCATGGCCCACACCAAGTTGCAGATACATCCATAATCACCGTTTTTCCAGCGGCCAAATAGTCCGACAATTTGTGCGAAACACCATTAATATCAACCGCAGTAAAGTCTGGCGCAACACTTCCCGCAGCAAGTTGAGCGTTGGAAACACCCATGTAACATACAAATAACAATAGTAAAATTTTCTTCATAATAAGTTGGTTTTGTTGGATTTATAAAACAAGCTACGAATATAAGATAAATTTTCATACAAAAAAAATTTTTTTTTTATTTGAAGAAAACTTTCAAGGTTTATACACCTATTGTCCCGCTGCACGCTATATCTTTTTGTTTTTTTTCAGAAAAAGAAAAAAAACAAAAAGGATGCCGCTGCATCGGGTCTATTTTAGACCAACAGCTTTATCAAAAACAATCTTAAAACCGTATATTTCAAAAAAAATGTTAAAAAGCAAAAATAGAAACTATAAAATTTATACATTTGTAAAAATATTTCTTATGAAGAAAAATCTACACTCCATAACAGCCGCTTTACTTCTTTTTTGTAGTATCGCATCACTAGCCCAAACCTCAGGTAATCTAACTTTTACACTTACAACCCCAATGCACGCCTCTGGAAATTATGTTACAGACGGACGCTATGCACTTGCTATTTGGATCGAGTCGAGCACAGGTACTTTTATCAAAACAAAAAGAATAAACTGGGGCGGTGCACAAAGCAATACTGGCGACCACCTTCCAAACTGGGTTTCAAAATCTGGCTCAAATACTACTGATGCTACATCTGGCGCCACATTAAACACCTTTACTGCCAAAACAATCACTTGGAACGGTACAAATGTATCAAATACAGTAGTTGCAGATGGCGCATACCGAGTAGCCGTTCAAGAAACCTGGGGACACGGAACCGCAACAGCGATTAGGTATTTTAATTTTACAAAAGGAACTTCAATAGATGCTCAAACTCCTGCCGCAGACACCAACTTTACAAACATTTCGCTCAATTGGAGTCCATTATTGGCTACAGACACCTTTTTGTCAAACCCTGCTGCAACACTTTATCCAAATCCAACCAAAGGAATATTCACAATAGATTACAAAAATAATGTAAACAATATCAAAATAATCAACATTTTAGGCGAAGTTGTGATGAATCTCAATATTTCAGAAGCACAAGCTGAATCTTCTCGTAACATCGATTTAACAAGATTTTCAAACGGAATGTATATCATCAAAGTAACCAACGAAAAAACAGCATCCAATTATAAATTGATATTGAACAAATAAGTTTTTCAAATCAAATCTCAAAACATCCTAAAAAGGGATGTTTTTTTTTGGGGAAAATCATTTTTCAATTTCCGAAATAATGTTTTTTAATCCAGTTGTTTCATACGTTTGAAACACACCATTCTCATCAGAATAAATTAGATAAGCTTGCAATTCAGGATGGTTTTGCAAAAATAATTTTGCTTTTTCTAAACCCATTACCAAAATTCCAGTCGCATTGGCATCAGAAATAATTCCCTTTTTTGAAAAAACAGAAGCACTCAACAAATTATTTTTGGTAGGAAAACCCGTCTTTGGATCAATATGATGGGCATATTTTATCCCGTTTTCGATCACAAAACTGCGGTAATTGCCCGAAGTTGCCAATGCCATATTGCTTAATTTTGCAAACGCTTTCAATGGATTCAAAGTTGCTTTGTTATCAATTGGTTGCTCGATGCCAACCGTCCATTGATCGCCATTTGGCTTGCTACCACTCGCAAAAACTTCGCCGCCAATCTCGACAATAAAATTCGTGATTTTTTTTGTTTTCAAAAAATCAGAAACCACATCTACAGAATAACCCTGTGCAAAAGCATTAAAATCCAAGGCAACCCGCGCATCATTTTTTACAATTTTTTTGTTTTTTATCCAAATTTTTTCAAAACCAACAAACTGCATCATACTGTCTATTTTAAATTTTTCGATAGTTTGTTTTTTGGTAGTCCCAAAGCCCCACGCGTTCACAATTGGAAAAACAGTTGGATCAAAAGCACCATTTGTATTTTTCCAGACGGTTTTGGCCTGCTCAAAACAAGCTATAAAATAGTGGTCTAAAACAACATTTTTTTGATTAGAATTGATTCTCGAAATAATCGAGTTTGGGGTATATGTTGAAACCGATAAATCAAAATCCTGTAATATTTTTTGTATCTCAGATTTCAAATTTCTATTTTTTTTATCGAAATACGTAATGTGATAAGTGGTTCCTTGCGCATTTCCTTCAATTTTTATAAGCGTTTGATTTTCAAAATGTTGGTTTATTTTTTGATTTTGAAGCTCAAAAACAGGATTGTTTTTTTCAAGCATAATCGCATATTCTATTGCTGTTTTTGCTGCTGCAAAATTTTTTAATCCGGCAAGTGCCAAACTGCGTTTGAAATACAAAACCGCCATTTTTGGATTGGCTTCTATAGCCTTATCAAAGCCATCTATCGCGTTTTGAAATTGTTTGAAATTAAGGTTCAAAATAGCCAATTCAATATGGTCAGATAGCTTCATCTTTGGGTTTTGATTTTGTTTTTTCAAAAAAGCAAGCCAATTTTTGTTTTCATTTTTCAAAAACAAAGCAGCCAATTCGTTGTTTTCAAAGTTATAATCAAGCGAAATTGCTTTTTTAAAATCTGCCTCTGCAGTCCAGAAATTTTTTGATTTCAAGTTTAAAAACCCCGAATAATAGTAGCTCATTATTGCCGTAGAATCTATTGTTTTGGCTTTTTCAATATCTATAATCGCCGATTTATATTGCTTTAAATTTGCCTTTGCCCAACCCCTACTTGCGTATGCTTTTGCGTTGTCGAAACGGCTTTTAATTGCCGTATCAAATGACAAAATTGCTTTTTGAAATTGCTTGTTTTCTGCAAAAAATAATCCAATATAATAATGAGCGTCAGAATTTGTTGGCTCATACTGAACGGTTTTTTTATAATCTAAGAATGCCCCTTTTTTGTCTTTAATTTTGTCTTTTGCCAAAGCCCGAAAAAAATAACTATCCGCTAATGTAGGGTCTATTTTGATTTGATGCCCAAAATCCAAAATGGCTCCATGATAGTCCAAAAGCAACTCCTTGAGCAATCCTCTATCATTATATGCTGTAGAATCCTGAGGTGAAATGGCAATAAAGTCTGAAAGATAAACGATGGCTTGATCAAAATTTTGTGCTTCGACACTTTTAAAAACACAATCCATATACTCCTGTTTCAAGTACTGTGCATTAGCAAAGTTTGTTGAAAAAAACAGCAAACCGAATAAGAAAAATGGCTTCATAATTTTAAAATAATCGCAAATTTAGTTTTTTATATTCAAAAGAAAGAACGGAAAACACAAAATCCAAATCATTTTTTTGGTTACAAATTGATATAAAATTCAATAATTTGACTAATTTTGTAGATTCCATTAAAATAAGGTGTTTTTTTTTCCAAAAACTTAAAAATCATATCTTTATTTCAATCATTTAACAAAAAAAATATGTCAGTTGCCAAAAAAGATTACAAACGCATTACAACCAAGTCGCTTATTGAAATGAAAGCCAATGGCGAAAAAATTTCGATGCTCACCGCCTATGATTATACCATGGCAAAAATTGTTGATATAGCAGGTATCGATGTGATTTTGGTGGGAGACTCGGCCAGTAATGTTATGGCAGGGCACGAAACGACTTTGCCAATAACACTCGACCAAATGATTTATCACGCATCTGGTGTTATTAGAGCGGTATCACGCGCATTGGTTGTGGTTGATTTGCCGTTTGGAAGCTATCAATCGGATCCAAAAGAAGCTTTGCGATCTGCCATCAGAATTATGAAAGAAAGCGGTGGTCACGCCGTAAAAATGGAGGGAGGTCGCGAGATCAAAGAGAGTATCAAACGGATTTTGAATGCTGGAATCCCAGTTATGGGACATTTAGGGCTGACGCCACAATCTATATACAAATTTGGCACTTATACCGTGAGGGCAAAAGAAGATGCCGAGGCCGAAAAATTGATTGATGATGCCAAATTGCTAGAAAAATTAGGTTGTTTTGCAATCGTATTAGAAAAAATACCTGCCGAATTGGCTGAAAAAGTGGCCAAAAGTATTGATATTCCGGTTATTGGAATTGGAGCTGGTGGCGGAGTTGATGGTCAAGTTTTGGTAATTCATGATATGTTGGGAATGAACAACGAATTTAACCCACGCTTTTTGCGCCGCTATTTGAATTTGTTTGAGCTAATGACCGCTGCAATTGGTCAATATGTTGCGGATGTAAAATCAAAAGATTTTCCAAATACAGGCGAACAATATTAAAAAGTAATTGCATCCAATACAATGAAACAATTGTCAGACAAAAACAACCTTCAAATCTTGTTTGAAGACAATCATTTGATTATTGTCAATAAGCGCGTGGGTGATATTGTTCAGGGCGACAAAACTGGTGACAAACCTTTATCAGAAATTGCAAAAGAGTATATCAAGCAAAAATACAATAAACCGGGCGAAGTTTTTCTGGGAGTGGTGCATCGTCTAGATCGTCCAACAACTGGAATAGTGCTTTTTGCAAAAACCAGCAAAGCATTATCAAGAATGAATATCCTTTTTAGCGAAAGAGAAACCCAAAAAACCTATTGGGCAGTTGTTAAAACTAAACCGCCTTATGCTCAGGCAAATTTAACACATTATATAACTAGAAATCAAAAAAATAATACCGCAAAAGCACATCTTAAAGCTGTTCCTGATAGCAAGTTGGCAAGTTTGGACTACCAAGTTATTCAAGAATTAAACCACTATTATGTGCTCGAAATTCAACTACATACAGGACGTCATCATCAAATTAGAGCACAATTAGCCGCAATAGGTTTGCCCATAAAAGGCGATTTAAAATATGGTTTCGACAGAAGCAATCCAGACGGCGGGATTCATTTACATGCTAGAAAATTACAGTTTGTTCATCCCGTTAGCAAAGAAAACATGATAATTGTAGCAAAAGTTCCAGACGAAAATCTTTGGAAATCAATTCTTTAAAAAAATAACATACAAATATTAAATTTTATTAAAAAAAAACCTATTCGTTTTTATTTTTTTTTCATAACTTTACATTATATATTTTTTTTTAAACTTAAATCTCACTATCATGAAAAAAGCACTCTTTTTTTGGATTGGATTGGCATTTGCTTCATCCTATGCTCAAGAACATTTTTCTGGAATGACAACCTCGCGCAGAGTTGGAATCACAAATGTTGGCATCAACCCCTCGGAAATTATAAACTTGAACAACCGATTTGAAATTCAATTTATTTCAAGTTCTTTCAATATTTCTAATAATATTGTTGGATTTAAAGATATAACAGGAGACAAAAATATCGAGTCATTAGTGTTTGATGGTACTACTCCTGTGAATTTGAATATCGACTCAGAAATCATGGGTCCTGGTTTTGCAATGCGCGCTTTAGGATGGGGGTTTGCGATTACAACCAAATCTTATTTGAAAGCAGATATTAATGATTTTGACCCCCAATTTGGTAAAGCACTTTTTAATAATGACATAAATCTAGTTACTTTAGCTTCATTAATCAATAATGAGGCAAACCAGCGTATTAGCGCTACGGTATGGGGCGAGATTGGGCTCTCGGCAGCAAAATCGATTATCAATACCAAATCACATCAACTTAATGTTGGCGCAACACTCAAACTTCTTTTCCCTGGAACTTATGCCAATTTTGGTGCCGGAAATTTTAAAGGAACAATTACAGACACCACCATAAATGGCTTATCCCTTTCTGAACTTTCAAACGCATCTGCTTACCTCAACCTGGCCTATTCTGGCAGTTTAGGATCTAATTTTACTAATCCATCAGATTTTACCAAATCTTTTTTTGGAAATTTAAAAGGTGTAGCCTCCGATTTTGGTTTTGATTATCAATATAAAGGAGATAGCAATAATTATAAATTCAAAATTGGAGCAGCTATCAAAAACATTGGAAGTCTAACTTTCAAAGATGAAAACAACTCTTCAAAATATTTCGCACTTGATATTCATGGAACAGATAAACTAAATCTAACCCAATTTGAAGAAGTTACAAGTTTTGAAGAAATTGAAACTATTATCGCAAACAGCACAGGAACCAACGGTAAATATTTTACCCTCGAAGAGTCGAACAAAGATTTTGTTATAAAATTGCCAACCGTTATAAACGCTTATGCCAACATAAAAGTGTTTTCAAAATTTGATGTTTCGCTATTTATGCAACAAAAAGTTAATGATGATAGCGGTAATGATCAAATTGTTTCACAAAACTCTTTTTCAATCACACCCCGACTCAATTTAGGCTTTTTTGAACTTTTTGCTCCAATATCAAAAAACGAAATCTCTGGAAACTCAACTGGAATAGGGTTTCGATTAGGCGGCTTTTTCTTAGGGTCAAATGCTGCGATAACAGCTCTAACGGCAGACGGAAAACAAGCCGATTTTTATACCGGTTTTAGAATTGGTTTTTTGTAAAATACACATAATCAATATATTAATAAAAAATATTTTTTCAATGAATTTCAAAACCAATATCGCCTTTCGTAAAGAATTGCTTCAAAAACTTCTACAAAATATTCAAAATCACGAAGCCGATATTGTAAATGCGCTTTTCAAAGATTTGAAAAAACCCAAATTTGAAGCCGTTTTAACAGAAACCAACTATGTCATTTCAGACCTCAAAAACACCATCAAAAACCTCAACTCTTGGGCAAAACCAAAACGTGTTTTGCCCTCAATATTGAATTTTCCATCCTCTGACTATATTTATAAACAGCCATACGGCAGAATTTTGATCATTTCGCCCTGGAACTATCCCTTTCAATTGGCTTTTAGCCCGCTAATTGCCGCTGTAGCTGCCGGAAATAGCGTGGTGCTAAAACCATCAGAGCACGCACCAAACACCGCAAGCTTAATTGCCAAAATTGTTAGAGAAACATTTGATCCACAACACGTTATTGCAATACTGGGTGATGCCACACTCGCACAAGATTTGCTGAAAAAACGTTGGGATTATATATTTTTTACAGGCAGCATTGCCGTAGGAAAAATAGTTGCAAAAGCAGCCGCAGAAAACCTGACCCCCGTTACACTTGAGCTTGGCGGCAAAAATCCATGTATCATAGACGACACCGCAAACCTAAAACTAACTGCGAAACGCATTGTGTGGGGCAAATTTATGAACGCCGGACAAACCTGCATCGCACCAGACTATATAATTGTAAACCATAAAATAAAAATTCAATTGATTGGCCATTTGATCATCGCTATCAAAAATGCGTTTGGCGATAATCCCGAAAAATCTCCAGACTTTGCCCGAATCATAAACACACAACATTGGCAAAGATTGCACAACCTAATTGATCCCAACAAAATTTTGCACGGTGGAAAAACAAACCAAGACGACAAATATATTGCACCAACACTCATCTCCGAAAATAATTTGGACAGTCTATTAATGCAAGACGAGATTTTTGGTCCCATTTTGCCAATTCTCACGTACGAAACCGAGTCTGATATTGCCAAAATCATCAACAAATTTGAAAAACCACTTGCCCTATTTGTATTTTCAAACAACAAAACATTTACAAAAAAAATGACCACACAATTTTCTTTTGGAGGCGGTTGTATCAACGACACCGTTTTGCATTTTTCAAACAAAAGACTCCCTTTTGGTGGCGTTGGACACTCAGGAATAGGCGCCTATCACGGCAGATTTGGTTTTGATAGCTTTTCGCACCAAAAAGCCATACTCAAAAAACCAAATTGGATCGACCCACCAATGCGCTATGCACCCTATAAAAATAAAATAAAATACCTTCAAAAAATTATTAACTGGTTATAAATCAAAACTATGAAATCATTTACACAACAAATTCAAGACATAAAAGACCAAAATTACGAACTCGATTTTAGCGACACCCTCTCACAAGCCTTCGACAATTTCAAAAAAACGTCACTAATACAAGGCGCAATCCTTTTTTTGCTAATGATTATTATGTTTATGCTCCTAATGGGTATAACAGGAATCATTATGGGCGTTGGACTCACAACAGATTTTTTTACAAATCTGCAAGCAGCACAACTACAAGAATCCAATACTTCAATAATATTGCAATTAATTATAAACGTGTTAGCAACATCAGCAATAGCTCCATTATCTGCCGGAATGATCAAAATAGCCCACAATGCCGAAATTCAAAAACCTTTTGGCTTCTCCACCGCATTCGAATATTACAAAAGCACCTACCTCAAAGACCTATTCCTATCAATGCTTTACATAAGCTTGGTTACGGCAAGCATCAACAGCATTTCAAAAATACTAATGACAGGCGGCAACACAGGATATGAAGTATTCCTATTTCCAATATTAGTGCTACTCAACATAATGATCCCTCTACTCACTTTTTTAAGCGCACCACTCATCATTTTTGCCAATCAAAGCGCTACAAACGCCATAAAAATAAGTGTATTTTTGGTGTTCAAAAAATTCTGGACTATACTCCTACTACTATTTTTGGGATGCATTCTAGCCAGTTTAGGCATAATTATGCTATGCATTGGCATCTTTTTTACAATACCAATACTCTATTCTTTACAATATATCATCTTCAGAAACGCAATACAAATTGATGAAATTTCAGAGATTGATCAAATAGGAAGCTCCGAATAATTTTTTTTGGCGCACTCCAACAGTCCAGCACAGCACCCGTCCCGCTGCACGCTATATCTTTTTGGATTTTCTGAAAAAGAAAATCCAAAAAGGATGCCGCTGCATCGGGGCGAAATGACACCAATAGTTTTTTCAAGACCTTATTCAAGAAAGACGAAAATCAAAAATCTGAAAAAATTTTCAATTCAAAAAATAAATTGTATTTTTGTTAAAATTATTTCAAATGAAAGCAAAATATATAAATCCATTTACAGATTTTGGGTTTAAAAAAATATTTGGAGAAGAAGCCAGCAAACCCTTATTGCTTGATTTTCTGAATGCTATA
>JANNBA010000020.1:0-23736 GCA_031384845.1 Bacteroidota bacterium | reverse complement strand
GTACTCCAAAAGATAAAGACAATTGCCATTATAAAATTAATTTTATCAATAATTCAAAAAGTATTTTATATGTTTTTTACAGTACCGATAGTGAATTAACTAAAAATGGAACTCCAGACCCTAGATTTAATAGCGAAAGTAAATCATTACCTAATACTACTAATGAAGACGCATTAAAATTTGGAAATGCTAAACCTCAATGTGGTGAAAATAAATTTGATTCAACACCTAAATTATATGTTTTTGTTTTTGATAGTCAAGTTTTAGAAGCTAATACTTGGGACGATGTAAAAACAAATAATTTGGTTTTAAAAAGATATGATCTAACATTGAAAGATTTGAAGGATATGAACTGGACAATAACATATCCTTGAGATTAATATAGAAACTATGAAATACCTAATTTACCTTTTACCCCTACTTCTTTTCAGTTGCGTTCCAACCGAAGAGAATAAAACAATTATACCTGCAAGTACAACGACTATCAACTTATCCACAGTTTCAAACACAGTGGTAGTAGATGATATAGCAACGGTAACCGTTAACAGTAATGAAGCATTAACTCAAGTAGCTGTTTCTGACGATAATTTTGTTAATCCTGGAGGTTTTGTGTTTTTAAATAATGTCACTTCGTTGTCTTTGTTTTTTAGTTTTGACAGTTTGGGTAGTCATACCAAATACCTAAAATTTAAAAACACAAAAAACGAAACAATTGAAAAAACCCTAACATTTACAGTAGTTAGAAACAACACTTTAAGGATTAAAGGCTTGCAAATAATCTCATTTAACAACATCAACCAAACTTGGGATCCAGAGTTTACAAGTACAGACCCCGAAAGATTGGCTGATTTGTTTTTTGCATTTACTAAAAACAGATTTGCAGGTTTTAACCAAATGGCATATACAGACCTGTTGTGGCACAAATCAACCGTTATTCAAAACCAAGGCACTATGACTTGGGATTTTACAACGGCAAATTTGTATATGAATCCTAATAAGATTTTAAAATTTTCTTTAGCAGATTATGACGGTCCAAATCTATGGGAAACCTTAATTGGATTCCCAGGAGCTTCTACAAAAGATATGGATTTTACTCCCTATATGGTTTCAAAGCCAACAGCAATAACATTTAATTATCCCGATATGAACCTACAATTTATTGTTACAGTAGATTGGCAATAAGTTTTCTAAAAATGAATTTCAGCAAAATATTCATAAAGCACTCAAGCAATCCCTCCTTTCATTTTGGGAGAGGCTGGTGTTGGACTTTTCTTTTCTTTACCACACTCGTTTTTTCTCAACAAGAAGCGAGTGTTTGGTATTTTGGGCAAAATGCTGGAATAAAGTTTGATGCTTTAGGAAATGTTACAGCATTAACTGACGGACAACTCAATACGTTAGAAGGTTGCACCTCGATTGCCGATAATAGTGGCAATTTGCTTTTTTATACTGATGGCAGTATCGTATATAATAAAAATCATGTTGTAATGCAAAACGGTTCTGGCTTACTTGGGTCTTATTCTACCACACAATCGGCGACAATAGTTCCTAAACCAGGTAGCACAAATTTGTATTATGTTTTCACACTTGACGCCTTAGCAAATATAAATGGTTTCCGTTATTCAGAAATTGATATGAATTTAGACAGTGGAAATGGGGGTGTAACTTCAAATAAGAATGTTTTAATATACACGCCAACTTGTGAAAAATTATCGATTGTAAAACATGCTAACAATTCCGATTATTGGGTAGTTACTCATGGTTGGAATAACAATTCATTTTATAGTTATCGATTAACGAGTTCGGGTTTGTTCCCAACTCCTATTACTTCAAATGCTGGAATAACGGTTTCTGGCACACCCGATAACACTATGGGGTATATGAAAATTGCACCAAATGGGAGTAAACTGGCGGTATGTCATACCCAATCAATTTGCCAATTATTAGATTTTGACAATGCCACAGGCATGGTTTCAAATCCGTTAACTTTATATACTAACAATTCTTATGGTGTAGAATTTTCTCCAAATAGTAAGATTTTATATTTGTCAGGGGTTGAAAACACATCTAATACTAATAAAGTTTTTCAATTCGATTTGTCTGTTAGTAATATTGCGACTTCAATGTTAGAGTTGTACAGCAATACCGCAGACGAAATCGATGCTCTACAATTAGGTCCAAATAATAAAATTTATATGGCACAATTAAGCAAAACTAAGTTAGGTGTTATCAACAATCCTAATGTAGTTGGTTTTGGATGCAATTTTCAAGTCAATGCAGTCGATTTATTGGGCAGGTATTGTTATGCAGGTCTCCCGCCTTTCATAACTTCCTTTTTCAATTCCGCATTTACAACACAAAATCTATGTTTAGGAAGTACTACTCAATTTTCATTAAATACTTCAACGCCAATTGTCAGTGTTTTATGGAATTTTGGAGACACTACTACTTCAACGGCTACTACGCCAATGCATACTTATACAACTGCGGGTGCATATACTGTTGGCGTTACGGTCACAACTTCAGCAGGCGTGCAACCACCAACTTCCAAAAGTATTACCATTTCGGCAGTGCCAATAATAGCCAATACCGTTTCAAATCAAACTCTCTGCGATACAGAAATAAGCACTTATAATTTGAGTAATCATAATAATACAGTAATAGGTAGTCAAAATAATGCAACTTACAGGGCGGCTTACTTTTTGAACACTACCGATTTAACAAATCATACTAATGTTTTACCGATAACCTATTCTTTGCCTTTGGGTGTTACTACCATTTATGTTAAAGTTTATAATATAGAAAACACCAATTGTTATACTCAAAGCAATTTCACCATTACAAAATACTTGCAACCCATTGCCAACACCTTAACTGACTATGTTATTTGCGAAAACACCCCGTACGACAACATCGAGCCATTTGATTTATCAACTAAAAACGCTCAATTATTGGGTACTCAAACGACCTCAGAATTTGCAATAACGTATTACGGTTCGCAATCAGATGCCGACACCAGCACCAACCCATTGCCCACTTTTTACAGCAATACATTGCCGTCAGAAACCATTTTTTACAGAATAGAAAACATATTGCATCCAGCTTGTTTTGCAACAAAAGTCTTACAAATAAAAGTCATACAACAACCCAACCTAACAACTGTTACCGATTTTAAAAAATGTGATGATACTACCAACGATGATTTTGAAACCTTTGATTTATCAGTAAAAACTACCGAAGTTTTGAACGGTCAATCTCCAACGATTTTTCAAGTGAAATACTTCCTTACCAGTGCCGATGCAACAGCAAACACCAACGAAATTACAACACCCATTACCAATACAATTAACAATCAAACCGTTTACTACACTATTTTGGCAATCGGAAATGCAGGATGCAAAACAATAGGCGATTTTAAATTAATAGTAAACAAACTTCCAAAAGCGAATACTCCAAATGCTATTTATAGTTGCGATGATCCCTCAAACGATGGTGTTGGAAGTTTCAATTTGCAAGACAATGACGCAACGGTTTTAGGCTCACAATCGGCGTCTGATTTTACAATAACTTACTTCAACAGCCAAGCTGATGCCGATGCAAATAACAGCCCATTAACCGCAAATTATACCAATACAAGCAATCCGAAAACCATTTTTGTTCGTATTCAAAACAACCAAAACACAAGTTGTTTTGACACGAATTTTTTTCAAATTGGGGTGTACAAATTACCAAAAGCCAACAAACCGCTCGATTTGATTACTTGCGACGATGTCGCCAACAACGGAAAAGAACCTTTCGATTTGAGTTTGCAAAACACTACAATTTTGTTGTTGCAAAACCCAAGTGAGTATAACATTTCGTATCATCTCTCACAACCCGATACTAATTCAAATTTGAATGCCATAGCAACCAATTTTATCAATACAACCAACCCACAAACCATTTTTGTGCGAATAGAAAACAAACTCAAAAATACTTGTTTCGACACCACTTCATTTGATTTAATAGTTCGAGACAAGCCCAATTTGAATATGCTTGACATTTACTCTATTTGTCAAGGAACTTCAGTAACAGTTGCAGCCCCACCAGGCTTTTCGACTTACACATGGTCAAACGGTGCTACAACACAAGACACAACATTTTATGTTGCAGGGGATTATTCTGTAATGGTAACCAAAAATTATGGTGACATTATTTGCAGCGATACCAAAAATATTAAAGTTTATAATTCCAATATAGCCATTATAAAAAGTGTATCTACTAGCGATTGGACAGATAATGAAAATAGCATTACGGTTTTTGTATCGGGAGATGGCGATTATCAATATTCATTAGATGGCACAAATTATCAAGATAGCTCTCAGTTTTTTGGGCTATCAAGTGGCATTTACACCGTTTTTATAAAAGACAAAAAAGGCTGCGGCATTAGCAAAGAATCTAATATTTTCTTGCTCATGTATTCAAAATTTTTTACGCCAAATGATGATGGCATCAACGATTATTGGCAAGTAAACTTGGCTGTAATAGAATCAAAAATGAAATTAACAATCTTTGACAGATTTGCAAAATTAATCAAACAATTTAACGGTATTGATATTGGTTGGGACGGAAAATTAAATGGTTTGCAACTTCCGGCAGACGATTATTGGTTTGTGATAACCCGTGAAAACGGTATGGATTATCGAGGTCATTTTACATTAAAAAGATAGCTTTTCAAACAAAAAAAACCACCTATTTAAAAAACAACTTCAACAAACTATTGCCAATTTTGCGCTCTAATCCGCCTTTTGTAGTAGGTATTCCTGTGGTTTTGGCAAACCTTTGTTTGGCCTGTGCAATGCCCAAAAGCCTGCTTAATGAAAATGAAAATCCGAATTTTGACATGGTTTTTTGTTTAAAAAATTACTAGCTTCAATTCAAAATTTAGGCTTTCAAACCCAATTTTTGTTTTCCTTCTGCTATTCGTGTTACAAGTATCGAGGCAACCAAATCGCCATTTGCATTGAGCAATGTAGCCATCGGATCCACCAAAGTGCCTATAATCATGGCCGCCGGCAAGGCTTGCTCCATCGGAAATCCATAAACCGTAATGGCCAAAATTTCGCCAATATAGCCACCATTCGGAATGCCACCCTCTACAACCGAAACGATAATCGTAATGCCCAAAGCCATCAAAAGCGTTTCGGGATTGGTAAAATCTTTGCCAAAAATAGCAAATATAACCGCTATTTTGACCACAGACGACATCGCCGAGCCATCTTTGTGAAGCGGTGCGCCAAGCGGAATACAAACATTTTTGATATAGTCTGGAATGTTTATTTTTTCGGCAGCATCAAGGTTTGCGGGTATCGTGGCGATACTGCTGCAAGTGCCAAGCGCTGTCAAAGAAGGCGTTATATTGTTTTTCCAAAATAATTTCAACAGTGGCAAACCGCCAGCCAAAAACACATACAAACTATAAAAAAACACAAAATAAAAAGCACAAACCGCATAATACAATCCAAGCGGTTTTGCATAAGCGCCAAACAATTGTGGTCCAAAAATGCCCACTTGATTCGCAAAATAGGCACCCAAACCAATTGGCGCAAGCTTCATAATAAGCGACAACAGATTTTTCATGACCTCGTTTCCAGAATCCAAAAATAATCTAAAATTGCCCCCCTTTTCGCCAGAGCGCAAACTTGCAAAACCTATCAAAAACGAAAACAAGATCAAAGCCAGCATATTTTTTCGCGAAAGCAATTCAAAAAAATCATTAGCCGTGAGCAACTGCGTGATCTGATCGCCGGCGGTGCCCGTTGCCACATTTTCGATAGCAAGCTGCGATACTACAACATCCTGATGAATAGGAAACAACAAGATGCCAAACATCATCAATACCGACGAAATAACCACCGTTGAGAAAAACACACCTATAATAATCGCAAACAATCTGCCTAATTTTTCGGTTTTTTCGATATTGGCTACAGACGAAGCAATCGTAAAAAAAATAAGCGGAATAATCGCCGTAAACAACAAATTCAGAAAAATATCGCCAACAGGTTTGAGAACTTCAACTCCTTTGCCAAATACCAAACCCAATACGCTACCAAGAACAATACCGCCAAGAAGCAGCAAAATACTTTTATAATTCTGTAAAAACTGCTTCATAAAACCAAATTTTTTATTAGAAAAAGTAAAAGTAGCCAAAAATCATACAAGAAAAATTTTTAGCCCCAAAAAAAAGAATTTTTCTACTTACTTTTGTCAAAATCAAACTTATGTCTATCGAAGTCAAAAACATCAGCAAAAAATATGGCACCCAAATTGCCCTAGACAACATCAGTTTTAGCATACAAAAAGGCGAAATCGTTGGCTTTCTAGGCCCAAACGGTGCCGGCAAATCAACCCTGATGAAAATTCTAACCACCTATCTCAAACCAGATAGCGGCAGCGCAAAAGTCAACAACTTTGACCTACAAACCCAACCCAAAAACATACAACAATCCATAGGCTACCTACCCGAGCACAACCCCCTATATCTCGATATGTATGTGCGCGAATACCTTGACTTCAACGCCGGCATATACCACACAAACCCAAACCGAATTCAAGAAGTAATCACCCTAACCGGACTCGAGAGCCACGCCCACAAAAAAATCGAACAACTATCAAAAGGATACCGACAACGCCTTGGCCTCGCAGCCGCACTATTGCACCAACCAAAAGTGCTAATCCTTGACGAACCCACAACAGGACTAGATCCAAACCAATTGGTCGAAATAAGAAACCTCATCAAAAACATCGGACAAAACACCACCATACTCCTCTCGACACACATCATGCAAGAAGTCGAAGCCATTTGCAACCGCGTGATCATCATCAATAACGGAAAAATAGTAGCCGACAAACCACTACAAAACCTCACACAAAACCAACTACAGACCATCGAAGTCGAATTTGACCTCAAAATCGAGCCACAACTGCTAGCAACCCTCCAAAACCTCAGCAGTTTTGACAACATTCACGACAATCGCTGGCAACTCACCTTCAACGCACCACACGATATGCGCCCCATAATCTTTGATTTTGCCACCCAAAACGGACTCAAAACCCTACAAATCAACCAAAAAAACAAAACCCTCGAAACATTATTTAGAGAAATAACACAATAATTTTTTTATTTGGGCGTGCCCCACGGGTCGGTCTCCGGTTCCCGCTATTTTTCTGGGCTAAAAAACGCCCAGAAAAATGAGCTCCACCTCCACCCTCACGCAATCCCCGATCAACCACAAATATTGCAGTCAAAACAATTTATCAACCATAAATTCGTTATCCACAAAAACAAAACATCATGACAAACACCACCCAAATCAACCACAACAAACAAGCCCTCATAAGCACATTTGTCTTATTTGTACTGCTGTTTCTGCTGTTTTTCTACCTCAAATACAACACCCAAACCATACTCAACTTTGAAGGCGGCGGCGGCGGTGGCAATATAGCCGTCAACTTTGGCGATTCTGATCAAGGACAAGGCGACAACCTGCAAGCCACAACACCCGCACAACAAGCACCCACACCACCACAAACCACAACCCCACAACCCGAACAAATAGTCACCAACCAAACAGACGATACACAAGCCCCAACAATAGCCCCACAAAAAACCACCCCAAAACCCAAAACCCCCGAAACTCCAAAGCCCCAAAAACCAACAGAACCCCAAAAACCAAAACCCTCAAAAACCACCACAGACGCCCTAGCAAACCTCCTAAACGCCAATGCACAAAACGGCGATGGCAACGATAATACCGCTGGAAACAAAGGCAAAAACAACGGACAAACCACCGCATCAGGCTATGACGGCACCGGCGGCACCGGCACCGGCAGTGGCGGCGGCAATGGCTCCGGACAAGGATTGGGCAGCGGCTCCGGCTATGGCAGTGGAAGCGGTACAGGCAGCGGCGGCGGCCAAGGCAACTACTATCTCAATGGCCGCAAAGCCATCTCAAAACCAAACCCAAAATATGACTGCAACGAACAAGGAATTGTTGTGGTCGAAATATCCGTAAACAACGCTGGTGTAGTAACAGCAGTAGTAGCCGGCACAAAAGGCACCACAAACACCGCAAAATGCCTCTTGGATCAAGCCAAAATTGCCGCCCAAAACACCCGTTTTGACGCAAATGCAACAGCACCAAACAAACAAATTGGCAAGATTATATACAGTTTCAAACTCACCAAATAACCAAAATAAACAAATCGAAATTTCTTAAAAAAATCAAAAACCAAACTAATATTAACTACATTTGGCACAAGCAAATCAAAAAGAAAACAGCAACTAAACACCACAAAATCATGAAACATTTTTGCTTTTTTATTGTTTTATTATGTAGCTCCCAATTCACAAATTCGCAAACCTATAGCTTTCCAGACGAAACCGAAATTCACGAAGGAACATGGCTACAATGGCCACACCAATATGAATACGGCATAAGCTTCAGAAATTCTTTAGACGCCACGTGGGTTGCTATGACAAGCGAATTACAAAACAACGAAAAAGTACATATTATAGCCTACAACACCACCGAACAAAATAGAATTGTCAATTTATTAAACAATTCAAACGTGCCATTGACAAACGTAGATTTCAAAATTTTTCAAACAAACGATGTTTGGGTTCGCGACAATGGACCAATATATGTTAGAAATTCAAACAATGAATTGCAAATTCAAGATTGGGGTTTTAATGGGTGGGGTGGCGATTATAATTTTTCAAAATGCAATGTGATTCCAACAAGTATTGCAAACGCAACTACGACAACCGCAATAAATCTAAATAACATCATGACTGTCGAAGGCGGCTCGTGGGAAATGGATGGAAACGGTGTTTTTTTGGCAACAAAAAGTGCCATTTTAAGCCAATCAAATCAAACTTCACAAATCCATGCTGTCAGAAATTTGGGAATGACAGAAACACAGGCAAATGCAATTTTCACCCAATACTTAGGTGCCAATAAATTTATTTGGCTAAATGGTTTTTTTAGCGCAGATGATATTACAGATGCACATATAGATGGATTTGCAAAATTTGCCCCGACAAACAAGTTGGTCACAATGAGTCAGGCCGATTTGCTATATTGGGGATTATCACAAGCAGATATCAATACACTATTTGCTGCTTCAAATACAAATAATGTGGTTTATACAAAAATTTATTTGCCACTTACACAAAATGATGTAACAAAAACAAACGGAACAAGTCTGGGCTATAAAGGAAGTTATGTAAATTATTATGTGGCTAATAACCGTGTATTAGTTCCAAATTATAACGATCAAAATGATGCTATTGCCAATGCAATCATCCAAAACTTGTATCCAACAAGAACAGTTGTTGGTATAGACGTTCGAAATTTATATGCAAACGGCGGAATGGTTCATTGCGTTACACAACAGCAACCAGCAGCAATACCTTTAAAGGTTGACCCGTTTGACCCAAACAAAAGCAAAACATTTTTGATTCCAAATCCAGCAAAAACCCACCTTCAAATACAATCTGTTGATGATATTAATAGGGTAGAAATTTTTGATGAAATGGGGCGGAAAATTAATTTGGAAGTTTCAAAAAATCAATTGATTAACATCGAAACCCTTTCAAAAGGCATTTATTTTGCTAAAATTTATTTGGACAAATCTAAAAATACGATTCAAAAATTCATAAAAGAATAAAAATTCCTATTTCATATAAATCTAAAAACTACCTGAAAAAGTTATTATAATCTATATATTCTCAAACTTTTGACGGCAATAGTGGTTGCACATTATTTTTCAACTTGATATTTTCTCTCACAAATGTTGCCGAAATCTATTTGGAAACGGCGGTATTACAGCGTGTGTCAGCCTTTCGAGACAGTTTCAGCACCCTAAATAATCAAACTGCACTACACACAAGGAACTATAAATAAATCAAATATTTTTGACGCATTTTTTTAAAATCGTCCAAACCCTGCTTCCACGAATTTCTAATTTCAATTTCAGACATTCCAGCTTCAATTTGTTGTTGAAGTGAGTTGCTTCCGGCCAATTTTGTAAAAAATGGATTGAAAAATCCTTTTTTATCTACGCAGTCTTGATAGGCTTTCACAAGCCATTTTAATTCTAATCGTGTTACTTTTGAAACCGTAGAAAGATCTTCGCCATAGCAAATTTTGCCGTTATATATTGGGTCTTTTGACCCCAAATTGGGCTTGGGCACAAACTCAAAATTGATTTTATCCATCTCTGGTGCACCATAAATCTGAAATTGTTTTTCGGTACCACGCCCTACACTTATGGTAGTTCCTTCAAAAAAACACAAACTCGGATACAAGTTTACTGCTTGTGCATTGGGCAAATTTGGCGATGGTTTAACGGGCAAATCATATTCCATTTCACGACTATAATTAGCACAATGTACAACCGTTAGCCGGCACTGCACACCGTTTTTGAGCCATTTTTGTCCGTTTATCATTTGGGCATACTCGCCAATTGTCATCCCGTGCAATACCGGTATAGGATGCATACCTACAAAACTCGAAAATGGGGTTTCCAAAACCAATCCATCAACAATCCCGCCATTTGGGTTAGGCCTGTCTAAAACCAACAACGGAATATTGCTTTCGGCACAAGACTCCATAATATAATGCAAAGAAGATATATAGGTATAAAAACGAGCACCAACATCCTGCAAATCAAAAACCATAATATCAATACCGTCTAACTGCTCCGGCCTTAATTTTTTGTTATTTCCATAAATAGAAAAAATTGGAACGCCCGTTTTGGCATCTTTGCCATCAATGATATGCTCGCCTGCATCTGCCGTACCCCGAAAACCGTGCTCTGGCGCAAATATTTTTTGAACATTAATTTTTTGATCCATCAAAAAATCAACAATAGAAACAGAATAAGGCGCAATTTCGCCCTGACCAACGCTTTCTCCACGCTCATTTTTTATGACCTGCGTTCCTCCACTTATATTTATAATTCCAGTTTGATTCGTTACAATCCCCACTTTTTTGTATCGCAAAAGCGGCAGATATAATTCAAAATTATCAGCTCCAGTTGTCATTTTATCAACCCAAACAGGTTTTTTTTGATTCAAATTGGCATCCTGCTGAACTTTATTTGTGTCAACAGTACGCAACTTTCTCTGGTTTTGAATTGACAGACTACTACTTTTGCAACCGAAACAAAAATTTATCAAACCAAAAAGCAATACCATTTTTGTCAAAACCAAAAAGCTAAAATATTTTTTCATTTTATAAAAATCTAATTATCAACACGTTAAAACTATAATTTTGGTTTCGATTTCTAAAAAACTATTTGTGTATATTTGCAATTATAAATCAAAAACCTTGAATGTAGCCTATTTTATCGCAAAAAAACTTGCCACCAAACAAGACCATAAAAGTAGCACTTCTACTCCAATTATAAAAATTGCAATAGCAGCAATCACCATAAGTATGATTATGATGATTGTTTCTATAGCCACCGGAGTGGGTTTGCAGCAAAAAATAAGACAAAAAATAGCCGCTTTTAGTGGGCATATTATCATCTCGAATTTTGACGACAACCAGTCGCAAGTAAGCACAACCCCAATATCTATACGCCAAGATTTTTATCCAAAATTCAAGAATATACAAGGTATTCATCATATACAAGCTATAGCCAGCAAAGCCGGAATCATAAGAACAGCCAAAACTTTTGAAGGAGTCGTTTTCAAGGGCGTTGGCAGCGATTATCATTTTGCCAATCTCGAAGAATATATAGTAGCCGGAAACTTACCCAATGTGGCAGGAGATCTGAATACACAAGTGCTCATTTCGCAATATTTGGCAACAAGATTGCAACTCAAACTTGGCGACAAATTCAACACTTTTTTTATGAAACAAGGTGAAAATAAATTGCCAAATTTAAGGGTTTTTCAAATTTGCGGAATTTATAACTCTGGTTTCCAAGACTTTGATAGCCTATATATCATTGGCGATATTCGACACGTTCAAAAAATAAACCATTGGCAACCCGATCAAGTCGGCTCTTTTGAAGTCTTTATAGACCATTTTGAAGATATTCAAAACAAAGGACAAGAAGTATATAGCCAAACCAATTCGACCCTCAAAACCCAAACTATTATAGAAAAATTTGGTTATATATTCGAGTGGCTCCACCTTTTTGATTTCAATATCATCGTGATTCTCATCATTATGATTATGGTGGCTACCATCAATATGGCCGTCGCTCTATTAGTACTGATTCTAGAACGAACACAAACCATAGGTCTGCTCAAATCCATTGGAGCAAACAATTGGACAGTTCGCAAAATCTTTCTCTACAACGCTGGCTACATCATCGCAAAAGGACTGTTTTGGGGCAACACCATTGCCATTTCGCTACTGCTGCTTCAAGACCATTTTGGCATAATCAAACTCAATCCACAAAATTATTATGTCAATCAAGCACCCGTTTATCTCGATTTTGAATATATTTTGTATCTCAATTTGGGCACAACCGCCATTTGTATGCTAGTACTGTTGCTGCCAAGCTATGTAATCACAAAAATATCGCCAATCAAAGCCATTCGATTCGACTAATTTTTTTCTTTTCTTGGGCGTGCCCCTTCGGGTCGGGCTTCCTCTCCCGCTTCCCGCAAAAAAGCGGGAGAGCTCCGTTCAAGCCCTCACGCAAGCCCCCTGAAAGACGATTCGCTATTTGCGAAAAATGAGTTTCCAAAAAAAAGCAGCTATTTTAAATTTGAATTGGTTTAAAATTACCAAGACTTTCAACCCAAACTGCTAATTTTAAAAGCTTACAAATACCAATGCAACAATAAAACAGACTATAAACCTGCTCTATTACACAATTGCTTCGCTCAAGCCATCATCAAAAAGCAGAAGAAACGACTTTGCAGCTTTTATACTTTTCTTGAAAAAAAACACTTCAAGATCTTCAAACTTCAAAAAAAACAATGTTAACCATAAGCAGATCAATAATTTAATAAAAAAAATAATTACATATAACTTTGATTTACAGTAGTTTAATTATTAAAAAATCAAATTATCGGATAAAATGATATTAAAAATGTCAAAAATTATAACTAAATGTAATTTAATATTACAAAAAAACATCTTAAAAGATTTTTTATATAACAAAAAAAATATATATTTGTATTTTATTTAAACAATAATCATGCTTACCCGAAAAATATACCCCATTTTAGAAAATCATTTGACCAAAAAGCAAGTCACGGTCATCACCGGATTGCGACGTGTTGGCAAATCGACAGCACTGCGGTATTTGTTTGATAAAGCAGCAACATCCAACAAGGTATATTTGGATTTGGAAAGGCTCGAAAACCAAAATATTTTTCTACAAAACTCTTATGCAGACATCGAGCGATCAATAGAATTGCTTGGATTTGATTTTTCAAAACCTGGCATTATTGGTTTAGACGAAATTCAAATGTCAAAAAACAGCAGTAGCGTTATCAAAGCTTTGTATGATCAATATGGCACAAAATTTATCGTTACAGGCTCAAGTTCCTTTTATATAAAAAACCACTTTTCTGAAAGTTTGGCCGGCAGAAAACGTATTTTTGAAATGAATCCGCTAGATTTTGAAGAATTTTTACAATTTAAAAACATAGACACCAAAAAAATTCAAAAAGAAAAAATGCAACCCTTTTTGCCTGTTTTTTATGATCTTTATAAATCAAAATACGAAGAATTTTTGAAATTTGGTGGTTTTCCAGAAGTTGTTTTAACAGAAAACAACGAAGATAAAATCACTTACCTCAAAGATATTTTGAACGCACATATAGAATTAGATGTCAAGCTGTTGGGCGATGTTTCGTCTTCAAACTTGCTTTACAAGCTTATTTTTTTGTTGGCAAATCGGGTTGGCAGCAAAATTGATTATTCAAAAATAGCCAGTCTTTTGGGCAGCAACCGAATCAAAGTCAAAGAATATATTTTGCTTTTAGAATACACCTATTTGATCAAAACCA
The DNA here is from genome assembly GCA_031384845.1 of Bacteroidota bacterium. Taxonomy (GTDB): domain Bacteria; phylum Bacteroidota; class Bacteroidia; order Flavobacteriales; family Flavobacteriaceae; genus Flavobacterium. Next base: position 9,713 of record JANNBA010000020.1, on the reverse strand, counting down.
TAAAACCTTTTACAAAAGGAATCGACAAAGAAATTTCAAAACAGCCAAAAATTTATTTTTCAGACAATGGATTGCTGCAAATTTGTGGTCAAATATCGAGTGGTGCCATTTTTGAAAATGCAATCGCAACCCAATTAAGCGCAATTGGCGAAGTTCAGTTTTTTGAAAAAAGTTCAGGAACAGAAATAGACTTTATTTTTGACAAAAAAACGGCAATCGAGGTCAAAGAAACCCCGAGTGATTTTGATGTTAGAACATTAGAAAAACGAGCAAAACCCTTGAATTTAGAATATAATATGCTCATTGGTAGAAGCTTGGCGCCAAGCGGTTTCAAAGAATTTGTATGGGGAGGCAACATCTTTGGGGCTTATAAAAGCGTATAAACAACTTTATATTTCTTTAATTAACAGCTTTTTTATATATTTGAAAAAAAGTATAAACAGTTTTAGAAATGGATATAAATTTAATTTTACACTATATAAAAGCAAGAAGTTCTAAGTATGAAATAAAAGAGTCTAACAATGTAAAACTTAATATCGAATTTAAAACCCATTCTTATTACAGATTTTCTTGTATAATCAATGGTGAAATAGACACAAGAATAAACCTTATTGACCAAAAAATACGGGCAAGTTGTAATTGTTCGCATGAAACAAACGGAAGCTGCAAACATATAGTGGCTGCCTTTCGATATTTGACAAATAATGCAGCAGAAATTGATGCGATAGGCGCAGAAAATGCTAAGTCAAATCCCACAAAATCTGCTCTTATTGCGACACAAAAAAAGGCAAAATCTGTTGATAATTCAAAACCTAAATTAAAATACAATCAAATTGAAATTCCAGACGGATTAATTACATTTGAAGTAATAGATAGTTGTGCGAAGAGAAGTGGTAATAGTCCGTATCAAACAAATATCACTTCGATATCGCCGAGTAAAGTGTCGATAGAGTTTGGTTATTGGAATCTAAGACACAACGCCTCTCTGAACTATAGTGTTGAAAATGAAATACTTGATTTAGATTGTACCTGTCCGAATAAAAAAAACCGTTGTGAACACATTCGCTTGGCACTCGAAAAAATTGAAAGCACTTTTGGGTACAACTATTTTCACAAGAACTATTTTCAAGATTTTATCACCCAGCATTTGGCACAATTTGGGATGACAATTGAGGATAATTATAATGAAATTTTCAAGTATGATCTTACACCAAATGGCATCAAAGTATTCTCAAAATACAAAAACATCCAACCTCAAATTCAGGAGGAGGCTGTAATTTCACTCAACGAAAATCTTCAAATTTATTCGGCAATTGGTTATCGTTCAACAACAGAAAAACCCTATGGAATGGGAATTTGTTTTGTTTTTGACAAAAAAAAATTCATCACAATAACTCCCGTTGTTGCCAAATATAACAAGCAGCGAGATGATTTATCTTCTGGCTTTTCGCCCATAAATTTTGCCAATTTGAATGATAGTTTATTAGTAATTGAAGAACCATCCACACAGGAAATCATGCTAAAAACCATTCAAATTACGGATTTATTAAATCGATATGAGGTGGATAGCAATTATCTCAAAAAAGCGATTCAGCTGTTGCAAGAGCTAGCGCCAAAATTTGATGGGCTTTTTATATTCAAATTTGATGCAAATTATACCCTCACCCGAAAAAATTTAGTGCCTATTCAAATGGCAAATTCTCCCATAAAATTGTTTTTTACATTGGCAGAAGATGATTTGTTTTATACCCTGAAACCAAAAATAAAAATTGGAGAGAAAAACTATAATATAAACGCCTCAAAACTTAGTATAAACAAAGTTTTTATCTTGGCAGAAAACATAGTTTATCCAATACCAAATATAGAAACAAGTAGTTTTATTAGCCATTATCAAAGCATACCAGAATCCAATTATTTAAAAAAAGATTTTGAAGAAATGTATCAAAAGGTAATCATACCATTATCAAAAAAGTTTGAAATAGAATCTTCGATATTCAAAAAAGATAAATCCAAAATTGAAGATGAAATACTCGAAAAACATGTTTATATTTCAGATTTTGAGGGCGAATGTGTGGTTTTCAAATTGGCAGTTCAATATCCAAATCAATTGATCTCGGTGTTTTCTAATGAGTTTTTTAATCATAAAGTTGAGGCTGATCAAAAGCAGACAAAACTAAGCTATACCGAGCGTAACGACTCGTTTGAAGATAATTTTAAAGAAGAATTTGTGGGTTTGCACCACGCATTTTCAGAGCAAGACGGCATTTATTATTTGTCGCCAGAACAACTCATCGAAAATTATTGGATGTTGCATGCCACAGAAAGGATGGCACAAATGGGCATCAAAGTTTTTGGTGCAAATAATCTAAAATCATTCAAATTTAACACCAACAAAGCGGTTGTTAGAATTGCTCTGAAATCAGATATAGATTGGTTTGATTTGGAAATTGAAATCAGTTTTGGAAATCAAATAGCGGGGCTAAAAGAGTTGCAAAAGGCATTTTTGAAAAAAACCAACTATGTAGCACTCGGCGATGGTACTTTGGGCATTTTGCCAGAGGAGTGGATCAAAAAATTGGCGAAATATTTTAAAGTTGGCGAAATCAAAAAAAACGGCATCAAATTATCCAATTATCAATTTGGCATCATCGACGAATTGTTTGACGAAATCGAAAAAAAACCACCTTTTTTGTTAGAACTTTTAGAAAAAAAGAAACGTTTGCAAAACATTTCGGAAATTGCAACGGTTGAAATCCCAAAAGGGATAAAAGCAAAACTACGTGATTATCAACATCATGGATTAAACTGGCTTGCTTTTTTGGATCAAAACCAGCTTGGAGGCTGTCTAGCAGATGATATGGGATTGGGCAAAACCCTTCAAGCGATTACTTTTTTGCAATATCTAAAATTGAAAGACAAAAAATGTTTGCCTTCCCTTATTATTGCTCCAACATCGTTGATTTTTAATTGGCGAAACGAAATCGAAAAATTTTGCCCAAGTTTGAAATTATTAACTTTTGTGGGTCCAAATCGTATGGATCTAAAGGATCAATTCTCAAAAAATGATCTCGTGATTTCAACTTATGGCTCGTTGTTGAATGATATTGAAACGATGCGAAATTTCAGGTTTAATTATGTCATTTTAGACGAAAGTCAAGCCATAAAAAACCCAAATTCAAAAAGATATAAAGCCGTAAAATTGTTAAATTCTTATGGAAGATTGGTGCTTACAGGCACACCGATTGAAAACAATACGTTTGATTTGTATGCCCAAATGAATTTTATAAACCCCGGATTATTGGGCAATATGACCCATTTTAAAACAGAATTTTCTGACGCAATCGATAAAGAAAAAAATGTTGAGGCTTCGCAACTTTTGGGTCAAATGATTGCGCCTTTTTTGCTACGCCGCACCAAAGAGCAAGTTGCAAAAGAGCTACCCGAGAAAACCGAAAGCATCATCTATTGCGAGATGGAAAAGGAGCAACGCAAAGTTTATGACACTTTCAAAAACAAATATCGCGATTATTTGTTGCACAAAATTGACGAAAATGGTGTCGGAAATGCTCAAATGTACATTTTGGAAGGCTTGACAAAATTGCGCCAAATTTGCAACTCGACAGCTATGATCAATGACGAAGAAGATTATGGCAATCATTCTATAAAATTGGATTTGCTGATAGAAAACATCAAAGAAAAAACGGGGAATCACAAAATTTTGGTCTTTTCTCAGTTTGTAAAAATGCTAACAATCATCAAAAACCGGTTAGACGAAGATCAAATTAGTTATGAATATTTGGACGGACAAACCCAAAATCGTGAGGATAGGGTTAATAATTTTCAAAATAACACAAAAATTAGGGTATTTTTGATCAGTTTGAAAGCTGGTGGGACTGGGCTAAATTTGACCGAGGCCGACTATGTGTTTTTAGTAGATCCTTGGTGGAATCCTGCTGTTGAAAATCAAGCCATAGACCGCTGTTATCGAATAGGTCAAAAACAAAAAGTGATGGCATATCGCATGATTTGTAAAGACACCATCGAAGAGAAAATCGTCGCTCTGCAAGGCAAGAAAAAAGCTGTTGCATCGAGTATCATTTCAATAGACGACGAAAAAAAATCGTTTGATGTCGAAATGGTTAAATCATTATTTAGCTAAAAAATAAATTATAAAATTATGAAAAATGCCTATCTATTAGCCTTTTTACTTACCTGTTTTCAAGGTTTTTCACAAATAAGTAGCGAACAATTTCCAGTTTTTTCAAGCTGTGAAAACCAGCACGATGAAGGTCTAAAAAACTGTTTCGATTTGCAATTGCAACAATATATTTTTGAAAATTTTAAATCAAAAATCAATGATTACAAGGGTTTTGTCAATGTATTGTTTGAAGTTGAAGCAAGCGGAAAATTTAAAATTTTGTATATCGATACCGCTTTCGAGGATTTGAAAATAGAAACTACAAGAGTATTTGAGTCATTGCCAATCATAAAGCCAGCTACTTTTAATGGCAAAGCAATTTATCAAAAATTTTCTTTAAAAATTGCGATACCAATCATAACGCCAAACCAAGTTTCTGAACCCGTTTTTGTTAGCAATTTGAATCAAAATTTGAATCAAAATTCTCTAGAATTGGATCAAATTGTGAACGAAAAATTTGACAATCCTATCTTCAAAAGCCATCTAAACATACCGTTTTCGCACAGCAATTACGCACTTTTTGATCAAGCAATGGGTCAGGTTGGCAGCAACAGTCATACGGGTTCAAAACCATTTCAATATGTAGATGTAAACCGTAATTTTGATTTACAAAAAAACAATCAAAAATTATTGAAAAACAAAAGTGGTTGGTGGAAACGCAAAATTTTTGACGAAAATCTATTTCAAGTTCAAGGTGATGGATATTGGTTTACTATTAATCCTGTTTTTGATCTACAGGTGGGCAAAACAAATTTGGGTGATATTAGCACTACTTTTCAAAACACTAGAGGCGTTTTTGTGCAGGGCGCATTAGGCGATCAGTTGGTTTTTAGTTCGACAATATATGAAAGTCAGGGTAGATTTGCAGATTATTTCAATCAATATGCCGGTTCAATCAAGCCCAGTGGAGGCGATCCCGCAATTATTCCGGGTGTTGGAATTGCAAAAGATTTCAAAAACAACGGGTTTGATTTTCCCTTGGCAGAAGCCAATTTGAGTTTTACAGCCAATCGGTTTGTTAATTTACAGTTGGGATATTCACGTAATTTTTTGGGGGATGGCTATCGCTCTTTGCTTACAAGTGATGCTGCAAGTCCGTATCCTTTTTTTAAAATAAACACCACTTTTTGGAAAATAAAATACACCAATACTTATATGTGGCTCAAAGATGTACGTCCAGAAGTTACGGTAGAGCGCACCTATGCTACCAAATATATAGCCAATCACTATTTGAGCTGGAACGTTTCAAACCGTTTAAATATTGGGTTTTTTGAGTCTGTTGTGTGGGCAAATACCAACAACAGGGGTTTTGACTTAAATTTTGTGAACCCGATTATCTTTTATCGTGCAGTAGAGTTTGGCTCATCAGCAAGAAGTGGCAATGCGGTATTAGGATTGACCTCAAAATTCAAATGGAACAATAAACTTCATTTTTATGGACAATTTATTCTAGATGAGTTTTCGTTGAGCGAAATCAAAGCGCAAAATCAGAGTTGGAAAAACAAATATGGGTACCAACTTGGCGTCAAATATTTTGACGCTTTTGGGCAAAAAAACCTAACCCTTCAGTTTGAGTACAATCAAGTTCGACCTTATGTATATTCGCACAGCGATCCTATCACTAATTATGCACACAACAACCAAAGTTTGGGTCATGCGTGGGGTGGCAATTTTGGAGAGTTTTTGACCATTGTAAGATACAAAAAAGATCGTTATTATATTGATTCAAAATGTACGTATGGGATTCGTGGCTTCGATTTTGACACTCCCGAAGATGGCTTTAATTATGGTGGAAATATCTACAAACCCTATGACGAAAACAGGCCGTATGACACAGGAGTTAGCATTGGGCAAGGCAACAAAACAACAGTACTTATTGCAGATCTACAAGCTGGTTACTTGATCAACCCTACAACAAATCTAAAATTATTTGGAAGTTTTTTGTATAGAAAATATTCACCTACAATACAAACTGCAACAGTTTTTGACAGCACTACGACATGGTTTTCTATAGGAATTAGAACTGATCTATTTAATTTTTATTTGGATTATTAAAATGATCTATTTTTTTTTCAAAAACAAATCTAGCCATTTATCAATAAAAAAGTTAACTTGAAAAACCAGTTTTAGACGATAAATTAAGAACAAATTTAGCGATAATGAAAGGGCAGTTTTGAAAACCAAGTTGAAAATATTGTTGCCAAAATCAGGCAAAAAATAAACCAAAAACAGGCAGACAACAACCACCAAAATCAATTTGAAATAAGCGCAATCGAATGGCAACATTTTGAATTTTTTGAAAATAAACCATAACTTTGCACCATTAAAAACCATCATCGATATTAAAGAAGCAAAGGCTGCACCAACAATTCCTAATTCAAAACGCAAAATAAAAAGTAGGTTTAAACCAATATTAAGTACAATTAATACCAAAATGGCAACCAGATTGAATCTATAATATTTTGAATAAGTGATAATTTCGCCATTAAAACCAGTTCCCATATTGATCAAAACCGTTAAGCCCAAAATCAATATAACGGGCACAGATGCAAGCAGGTTTTGATGCGTTGGCAAAAGTTCAAAAAGGTTTTCGATACCCAAAAAAACACAACTATATAAAAGCGCACCTATACAAAAAAGTAGTTTTGCAGTTTCTTTGTATTTAAGCTCAAGCAAGTCAAAACTATTCGTTTTTAGATAATTTGAAACAATTGGCGCATATATTGCGAAAATTCCAGTGGCCGGAATTGCCAATGCTGATGCTAATGTCAAACCAATACTAAAAGTACCGTTAGCTTGCATCGAAATGAGTTTTGGTATCATAATAGCGTCTATTCTGAACGCAAAAACAGAGCCAAGACTGCCTGCAAAAGCAAATAAACTGAATTGATAATATTCTTTTTTTGGTAATTTTTCAAACAAATCCGAAAACAAAAAAGTAAATTTTGGTCGAAAATAATAATTAAGATAAAGTGTCGAAAAAACAAATAATAACCCAAAAGAAAGCACATACAAAAGCAAAGATTGATATATAGAAACACTTTGCGAAAGCAGTAAAACAAATATGACAGGCAAAGCAACTTTTGGCAAAACGGCATCAAAAAGTGCAGGTATTGCCGTTTTTTGAAGTATCGAAGCTTGCTTTTTGAACAATTCTACAAATGCCAAAAAAACGCCAATTGGAAGTGCAAAATAAATATATTTCATCGCTTTTAGTCCAGAAAAAAAAGATAAACCATAAACCAAAACACTCAAAAAACTAGCGACAATAAGGATCGAAATCACACTATAATTGAACAACAGTTTTTTTGAAATACCATTTAATTTTGGACTAAAATTTACCAACGCCTGCGAAGCACCAATTAGCATCATTGGAAACAAAATTTGAGAAAGTGATTCGACATATCTAAAAACACCCAACATTTCTTTGTTCTTTGGATATATAAAAAGCGTTGAGAATATGCCTATAATAATTCCAAAATAATGAATTATCGTAAATGAAATTGCTTGTTTTTGGGTTTCAGTTTTCATAAATGTCCCGTAAAATTAGCGATTTTTCCTTGTTTATGATTTTTTTTTATCAAAATAATTTTTTTTGTTTTAAAAATCAAAATGAAATAATATACCCACAAATCAAAAAACAGAAGTAATGCTTTTTGAATTCCGTAATATTGAAAAAAATATTTTGGCATTCCAAAAACTGCTTTTAAACCATAATAAAAACCTGTTCCAATTGAATGGTTGATGTTTAAAAAAGCAATTAAAACTTTGTATTTTGATTGCCGAACATCTTTGTTCCAATTTCGAGAAACTACTCGGTCATGACAAATTTTTGAATCCTTGGCAACAGCAACTTGAAAACCAAAAAAAGCCACTCGATCACAAAAATTGCGGTCTTCCCCATAGTGTTCAAAAACGGGTTCAAAAAGACCTACTTTTTCAAAACATTTTTTGCTTACAAGCCACGCCGCTGCGTTTATAAACGGAACAATAGCAAGGTTTTTTTGGTTATGAAACATCGATTTTTGTTGGTAGTAATCCTTAAATTTTGCATCAAAATCGATGCCATTTGCCTCATAATGAATCGGACTAATGATGCCAACACCACTGTTTTTTTGAAGCGAATCGACCAAAACACCTATCGTGTTTTCAAAAACCCAAGTGTCTTGATTGAGCAAAAATACGGCCGTTGCTCCGTTTTCAATCGCTTTATGAATACCAATATTATTCGCTTTTCCAAAGCCAATATTTATTTGATTTTGAATCAAGGTTACTTGCGGAAAATCTTTCAAAATATCCACGGTGTTGTCTGTCGAAGCATTATCGACGACAATAATTTCAACTAAGAAACTAGATTTTATCAGCGATTTTATGTTTTTTTCAATCCAAAATTCGCCGTTGAATGTTACGATAACTACGCTGATTTTATTTTTCAATGCTTATTATTTTCATAATCCCAACAAAAATAAAGATATTTGCAGTCTATTTCCAAATTATAAATGAAATATTACTTGATTATTCCGGCGCACAATGAAGCAAAGTATATTGGCTTAACGCTTGATTCGCTGTTGTCACAATCTGTGTTGCCGTCCAAAGTTGTGGTTGTCAATGACAATTCTACAGACCAAACCGCAGATATTGTTGCTCGTTATTGCAAATTAAACCCTGTTATTTCATTAATAAATACCACTTCCGAAACAGCACATTTACCTGGTAGTAAAGTAGTTAATGCTTTTTTAAAAGGGTTTGAAACCGTTGACAAAGATTTTGATATCATCGTAAAATTAGATGCGGATTTAATTTTACCCCCTCATTATTTTGAAACAATTTTAAATATTTTCAAAACTGATGCTGCTATTGGTATGGCCGGCGGTTTTGCATACATCGAAAAAAATGGTCGTTGGGTTTTAGAAAATTTGACTAGCAAAGACCATATTAGAGGAGCTTTTAAGGCTTATCGAAAAAAGTGTTTTCATGACATAGGCGGTCTCAAACCTGCAATGGGTTGGGATACAGTGGACGAATTATTGGCCAAATTTTATGGTTGGAAAGTGATTACCGATGCCAATTTGCGTGTAAAACATCTTAAGCCTACAGGTTTCAATTACAACAAAGCAGCACGATACAAGCAAGGCGAGGCGTTTTATCGTATTGGCTATAGCACAACTTTGATTATTATTGCGGCGGCAAAGTTGGCTTTCTTAAAACAAAAACCATTATTATTTTTAGATTATATCAGAGGTTATTGCAAAGCAAAATCGAGCAAAATTCCCTTATTAGTTGATGCAAATCAAGCAAAATTTATTCAAAATTATCGTTGGCAAAAAATTTTGAACAAATTTTGCAATCCATAATACAGTTATAACCTCAAACCTTAGCACATTCTTTACTTCACAATCAAAAACTCACTTCGTCTATTTTCGGCATTTTCGGTATCGGTGCAATTGTCTTTACAATCTATTTTTGGGTTGGTTTTTCCATACCCTTTTCCGGATATTCTACCCGGGTCGATGCC
>JANNBA010000191.1:0-1719 GCA_031384845.1 Bacteroidota bacterium | reverse complement strand
CCCACTTTTGCCAAACCCATGTTGAACTAAATCTTCGGTAGCTGTGATACCGAAAATTTTGTACTTTGCAAATTAAATATACCTAATATGACAAAAATGAGGTACAATAACGGCTGTGAAATACCCACAAAACTTTACGATAACTCCATAGAGATGATAAAATTGACGGTTCCGTTCAACCGGAGTTTATCTCATGGACAATATTTTTTGTCGGTATTCGATGATTGCAATTCATTGTTGGCTTTTCAAGCCCAACGAAACTCTAGCTGTTACCTGCTGGCCTTTAGTCTACCGTGTCGCTGTATGTCTTGCCAATGTTGAGTTTCTGTGTCATTGTCTGCGGTGTCTGTCGGGCTGTGTGTCGGTGTATTTTTATTTTTTTTGAAGCGTTGGAAAATTTTTTAAAAACAATTTTGTCTGCGTTGGCAAAGCAAGCTCTTTTGCAATTTTTGGTCTGTGCGTTGGCTTGTGCGAATTGCAAATGTGCTTGCTTTTAGGGTTGGCTTATTCCATTTATTCTCGTTTGTAATTCCAAAATTCGTTTAATTAAATGGTCAAATTTTAATGGCTCTCCGTAAATCATAAATTTTGTCATTTCTGCATAATCTCTTTCATAATCTTTTACTACTCCGTCTGGTGGAATGATTTTGATTTTACTCGGAATATGGTTAGCGTAGTCAAGTCCTCGTAATGGATTAAACTTTTCTCTGTGGGTAACAATGTTGTTGTATAGGTCTGTATTTTTTAAAGCTTCAATTCCGTGTTCGGTGTCCATCAATTTTCCCAAGTCATACAAATGCCTTGAAAGTCTGTCAACACGAATTTTCTCGGCTTTCTGTGAAAACTCTTCATGAAGCAAAAATATTTTCTCTAAAAACGTTCTTTGTGGAAGCACGGTCGGTATTGCAAATGGAACGGTTACAAAATTTTGTTTCGGAAAATTTTCGCTTAAAATTGAGTTGATTTGTCTTTCCTCAATGGGTTCCATTAATGAACGTGAACTGACTTCTACCAAAACTCTTTGCGGTAAATATTCTGATGTGTCAATTACTGAATTGTAATGAATTTCTATTACCTGTGGGTCTTTATCTGAATCTTTTACTGGTTGAGCAATTAGTTTACATTCATCAATCGCTTTCCATTTAGTGAGTATTTTGGTCAAGTCGTCAAGGAAAGTCGTTGATATAAATTCACAAGATTGTTTCCTTAGATTTTTAATTTGCGTTTTACTGATGTCACCATCAAAACCAAAAAACTTTCTGTCAATTGCCAAATCAATATCTTCCGAAAATCGTTCTATCAAATTCCAACCTTTGCTCAAAGAAGTTCCACCTTTGAAAACAATATTTTTGCTGTATGGTAATGAAAAAGATGCGTTCAATGCCAATGTTACCCACCAATCTTTTTCAATTGCTACCGATGGCAAACCAGTTAATTCTGTTGCCTGATTAAGAATTTCAATTCTTCTTTCCTTTGATAATGTTAGCCAATTGGAATTCATTTAATTGTTTGTATTATTATTTTGTTTATCCAAGCTGGTGCAAGTTTGGCATCATTCAATCTATTTTCTATTTTTTCCTTTTTGAGAAGTGTTTGAATTTTCAATAATGTTTCATCATTTACTTTTGATTGAATGATGCCAAACTTGCACCAGCTTGGATAAACAAAATAATAATACAAACAATTAAATGAATTCCAATTGGCTAACATTATCAAAGG
>JANNBA010000201.1:0-7178 GCA_031384845.1 Bacteroidota bacterium | reverse complement strand
TGAAAAAGTGTTGTTTTTAGAATTTTTTTATATATTTGAACAATGCAAAACCCAATTACAAAATTTTTCTATAACGAACGAGGGCAAAGAATAAAAAAAGAAAGTTACAGTTCATCTGGTGCTTTACAAGGCACTACATATTATATACTGGATTTATCAGGCAATGCAATGGCAGAATATAACCAACCAAACACAAGTTCACAAACAATAACCCAAACCGAACTGCCCATTTATGGTGCCAGCCGTTTGGGGGTTTATTACAGAGGCAATCAAAGCATGAGCTACCAACTAACAGACCATTTGGGCAATGTGCGAGCGGTGGTAACAAAACCAACAATTGGAGCAACCTCCATGACCTCCTACGCAGATTATTACCCCTTTGGAGAGCAACTGCCCAACCGAAACAGCATGAGTGCCTACCGTTACGCCTTTCAGGGGCAGGAGTTGGATACGGAACTCGGTATGGAAGCTTTTCAGCTCAGACTCTGGGATGGACGAATTGGGAGGTGGTTGAGTCCTGACCCGTATGGGCAGTATGCAAGCCCGTATTTAGGGATGGGGAATAATCCTGTTTCAATGATAGATCCCGATGGAGGGTTTACAGAAGGATCTGGAGATCCGCCAGGATTTTTTGGAAGATTATTTGCTTCAATTGGAAATTGGTTTACTCCTGAACCTCCTATAAATATGGGAACTTTGAAAGAAGTTGTGGTTTATCGTAAACCTAAGTCTGTTGAATCAAGTCGCACTATTACTCCTTTTAGGGTAGGTGTTGAATGGCTATCTGGTAATGGAGCAAGACATCGGGACTTTACTAATGGGGATTTATTTACAGAAATGTTGAGACAGCATAGTCACATAGCAAATGCTAGAAACACTATAAAAGATAATATAGCAAATGGAGGAGTTTTAAAAGGTAGTGAGCCATATGAATTAGATGGGATTCAAGGTGTTGGGAAATATTTAAAGGATTACTCTACATTACTAACAGGAGGATTAACAGGGAATTTAGCTGTTACTTATTTAGGTTCATATACTCTTCAATGGCAGGTGCATAATATAAATTCAAGGAATGGTACAGCAACAGTGCATTTTACTGTTGAAAACTCTTCGACTATGCAGTCAGCTTCACGGCCACCAGTATTAGGTTATTTACCACTTTGGCAAAAGACTGTGGGAAAATCTATAAATGAACAGTTTTCAACTGGATGGGGGTCAAAAACTAGTCAGACTTTTAATTGGAATGAAACTTTAAATTTGAGAAGATGAGAAAACTAATAAGTATTGTTTTAGTTGTATTATTGTCAATTGTATTGAACGGATGTAGTATGAATTTTAAGAAAGAAGACTTTATCGGCACTTGGAAATCTGGAGATGGAGCAGTAATTGAGTTAAAAAAAGATGGTAGTTATATTGCAAAACAAATAAACTATAATAATATTTATCCAAACGAAAAACTAAAAAAAAAGAGATTTGATATTACAGGTAATTGGGAAATAATTAATAATTCTAAACAGGAAAATAGATTAAAGTTAAGCAGTAATGCTACTTTTAGCGATTATGGCATAATTGATACTTATACAATAGATGGAATGGTACGAAGTCATAAAGTAGGATTGAATTTTGAAATATCTGGGGAAGGAATTTTTGAAAATAACCCACCCTATTACTTATTTGTATGGATAGGAGATCCTGATGATATGAATAAATATAAATTTGCAAAACAGTAAAGAGCTATAAGTAAACCCGATAGCGGATTTGCAATCCGTACCCACAAAGTAAATAAAACATAAAAAAACAGGCAATTTACCTGTTTTTTATACTCTATTCATAGCCAATATAGGATGTCGTTTATTATAGACAATTGCAGTAAAAACTACTATTAGGTTATGTTCCCACAATAGCGAAAGCGTCCCGCTCGTGCCCAAAAACTAAAAAAAACAATCTTAATTTGGTTGTTTAAATTGTTAGAAAATTGGCCGCAACATAAACATCACCCTATATGAAATGACAATCAAAATTATATTGCTAAAACTGAGTTTTAAGCATTTGAAATTTCAGCTAATTGCTGCTATCACTTCTTTTTCAAATTGTGTAATATCAAACGCATTATCAACATCAAAAGCACCAATTTTGGTGCGCCGAAGTGCTGTCAAATGAGCACCGGATTGCAACGCTTTTCCAAAATCAAAAGCAATCGATCGGATATAAGTACCCTTGCTACACACGATTCTGAAATCTATTTCAGGCAGGGCAAATCGGGTGATTTCAAATTCATAAATGGTTGTTTTTCTACTTTCAATCTCCACCGTTTCGCCAGCACGAGCGTGCTCATACAAGCGTTTTCCATCTTTTTTGATGGCCGAAAAAACAGGTGGCTTTTGGTCTATTTCGCCCAAAAATTGCAAAACCGTTTCTGCAATCAAAGTTTCATTAAGATGCGAAGTTTCAAACCGAGCATCAATTTCGGTCTCCAAATCATAGGACGGCGTAGTTGCCCCAACACAAAAAGTGCCTGTATATTCTTTGGGCTGACCCTGAAATTCGGCGATTTTTTTTGTGAATTTACCCGTGCAAATTATCAACAATCCCGTAGCCAAAGGATCAAGCGTTCCGGCATGTCCAATTTTGAATTTTTTAGGTAAATTTTTGTGATGTATCAACAAATACTTCAATTTGTTGACCGCCGCAAACGAACTCCAATGCAGGGGTTTGTCTATAAGCAAAATCTGTCCTGATAAATAATCCTCGGTTGTTAGCATTTATTTTTGGTTTGAAATCTATTTACAATCAAAAATGATAACAAAAATCATCCCTTTTGATTCATGCAATCTTATAATTCTTCAAAGTTTTGTCCATCGTTGCCAGCTTGGTTTTGGCAGGTATAGCATAGCATTAAAACCCATGTTTATTTCATTTACCATTACGTTATTTTTTGGAAAGCCAAATTCAAACCTACATTTTGTTTGATATAAAAAACCAAAATGCACTACATTGTTGTTAGTTTTTGAATATGAAAATGAATAAAAAGCAAAATAATACCCGCAATTATTCGATAATAACCAAAGATTTTGAAACCGTTTTTGGTCAAAAAACCTATAAAAGTTTTGATCGCAAAAAGGGCTACAACAAAGGCAATAATATTTCCGATGATCAACAAATTGATTTGATCGTGGCTCAAGACAAAACCGTCTTTATAATAATCATAACACTTTTTGGCGGTGGCACCAAGCATGGTTGGAACGGCCAAAAAAAATGAAAATTCGGCAGCTGTTTGTCGAGATAATTTTTGTGACATGCCACCAACTATGCTCGCGCCACTTCTCGAAACCCCCGGCACCATTGCCAAACATTGAAACAATCCTATTTTGAAAGCCGTGAGATATGAAATTTCTGTTTCGGTATTTGCGCTTTCTTTTTGAACAAACCAATCATCAACTTTGAGCAAAATAATACCGCCAACCAAAAGCGAAACGGCTACTGTAACCGGACTATCTAATAGGGCGTCGATTTTTTTATTAAAAATAAGTCCCAAAACCACCGCCGGAACAAAGGCTGTGAGCAATTTGAAATAAAAATTGACACTCTGAAAAAACCTTTTAAAATACAAAACAACTACAGACATGATGGCACCAAGCTGAATTACAATCGTAAAAAGTTTTGTAAAATCGTCGTGCGCTATCCCAAAAAACGAACTCGCTACAATCATGTGTCCCGTTGACGATACTGGCAAAAACTCGGTAATTCCTTCAATGATTGCAAGGATAATAGCTTGAATGGTATTCATTTTTTGAAATAATTATGTGTTGTTTTTTAATTTTATTTTTTCTTCAAAATAGAATAAATGGTGATGCCAAATCCAATCAACACAACTGTTGGTGCCAATCGGATCCGTCGAAAATCAAAAATGGCTTCGCTAAAAACGGCTGGATCATCACTCCCACCTCCAGACATTAATATAAAACCAAAAGTGATGACTCCAATTCCGATTATCAAAAATTTATAATTGCTTTTGTCAAAAAGAAACTCTTGTTGTTTTTGGTCGTTTTTCATTTTTTTTTATTTTAAATCAAATTAATTTTTAGTATAAATCGTCGGTGCGAAGGTTCAAAAAACGTTGTGTCGCAAAAAAAGTGCTGATCCAGGTGATCAAAACGCCAATTGCCAAAACCCCAAAAAGCACCATAAAAACAGCAAGTTTGTTGTTTAAAATCCCCAAATTAGGAAAATTGGTTTCAAGATAAATCAAAACACCAATAAGTCCAGCTATTGCCATTCCAGCGCCAATCAAGCCCAATTTGACACTTCGCCACACAAATGGTTTGCGAATAAAAGATTTTGTTGCGCCCACCATTTGCATGGTTTTGATAATAAATCGGTTGGAATGAATCGATAATCGCAGAGAACTGTTGATGAGCAAAACGGCTATCAAAGTCAAAAAACCACTGATTATCAAGATCCAAAAGCTTACTTTTTTGATATTGTCATTTACCAAATTCACCAATTGTTTGTCATATACAATATCCGAAACCATTTCGTTGGCTCGAAAACGACTTTCGATTTTAGAAATTTGATCCTTTACGATATAGGCTGCTTTGAGATGAATATCATACGAGTTTTGCAAAGGATTTACGCCCAAAAATTGCATAAAATCTTCGCCAATAATATCTTTGTGCTGCTTTGCGGCAGCTTCTTTTGAAACAAATACAAATGATTTTGTAAATTTTGTAGTGTTTAATTCTGTTTCAAAAGCCTTTAAAGACGCTAAGTCGGCTTCGTTTTTAAAAAAAACAGTCATGACAATTTCTTCTTTGAAATCATCGGCCAATTTTTTGGAATTAATGATAAAAAAGCCCAGCAAACCTAATAAAAATAACACCAAGAAAACACTTAAAACAACCGAAAAATAAGACGAAATTAGACGACGTTTTTGAAATTTATCGAAAGAAGCACCCATATATTTTTGAAATTAAAGCGTAAAAATAACAAACATTTTCATAATTTGAAGTTAATATCGTTCAAAGTTTTAAATTTCGCACAATAAACGTAAATTTGTAATCTCAAAAAAACAAATGATACAAACAGATAACAAGCACAATCAGCCAATAGACCAACTCGTTTTGTCTAAAAAACGGTTGCTTCAACTGCTCTAAAAATTGTTTTTTGAATTAAAATGTAACGTTTCCGAAATTTTTGACAAAATTTCTATTTAAAATAAAGAATGAAATACAATCCACGAGAAATTGAAGCCAATTGGCAAAAACACTGGTCCGATAACGCCACTTTTGCAGCTAGCAACACCGCATCAAAACCAAAATATTATGTTTTAGATATGTTTCCGTATCCCTCTGGAGCCGGATTGCACGTGGGTCATCCGCTTGGCTATATCGCTTCGGATATTGTGGCGCGCTACAAACGACACAAAGGTTTCAACGTGCTGCACCCTCAAGGCTATGACAGTTTTGGCTTGCCGGCAGAGCAATATGCCATTCAAACTGGGCAGCATCCAGACAAAACCACCAAAGAAAATATCACCCGCTATCGCAAACAATTGGACAAAATTGGTTTTTCGTTTGATTGGAGCCGGGAAGTGCGCACTTCAAACGCTGATTATTACAAACATACGCAATGGATTTTTATTCAGTTATTTGAATCTTGGTATGACAAAAAAAAGGATAAGGCACAAGATATTGCTGCATTAATTTTAGAATTTGAAACCAACGGAAATGTCAATATTGACGCAGTTTGCGATGAAAACTGCCATCTATTTGCTGCTACAGATTGGCATACTTATTCTGACCAAAAAAAGCAACAAATCCTGTTGCAGTATCGCTTGACCTATCTGGCAGAAACCGAAGTAAACTGGTGTGCTGCATTGGGCACTGTTTTGGCAAACGACGAGATTGTAAATGGCGTTTCAGAACGAGGCGGACACACCGTTGTTCGCAAAAAAATGATGCAGTGGTCTATGAGAATTTCTGCCTATGCAGATAGACTTTTGACAGGTTTGGAAGCTATTGATTGGAGCGAAAGCATCAAAGAAACCCAACGCAATTGGATTGGAAAATCAGTAGGTGCCATGGTTTCTTTTGACATCATTGGCGAGATCGATGATGAGCAATTTGCCAAAATTTCTGTTTTTACAACACGCCCTGACACTATTTTTGGCGTTACTTTTTTGACCTTGGCACCAGAGCACGAGTTGGTTTCAAAGCTAACAACGCAGGCTCAAAAAGCGACTGTCGAAGCATATATCGAGGCTACTACCAAACGATCCGAGCGCGAGCGAATGGCGGATATCAAAACCATTTCGGGCGTTTTTACAGGATCTTATGCCGAACATCCATTTACAAAAAAACCAATTCCAATATGGATTGGCGATTATGTGTTGGCGGGCTATGGCACTGGTGCTGTGATGGCGGTGCCCTGTGGCGACGATCGTGATTTTGCTTTTGCAAATTATTTTCAGAGCCAGAATGGGATGCCTACAATCCAAAACATTTTCAACAAAGATATTTCACAAGCTGCATTTTCTATCAAAGATGGGTTTGAGTTGGTTGATTCTGATTTCCTGAATGGATTAGATTATAAAAAAGCAACTCTTGCCGTTATTGCGGCATTAGAAGCCAAAGGATATGGCAGTGGCAAAACCAATTTCAGGTTGCGTGATGCCGTTTTCAGTCGGCAACGCTATTGGGGCGAACCTTTTCCGGTGTATTATGTAGATGGATTGCCACAAATGATAGATCCAAAACACCTGCCAATTGTGCTGCCCGAAGTCGAAAAATATTTGCCAACCCAAGACGGGCAACCGCCATTAGGAAACGCTACAAACTGGGCGTGGAATGCAGCAGAATCAAAAATCGAAAATTGTGATTTGATAGACAATAAAACCATTTTTCCGCTGGAGCTCAATACGATGCCAGGCTGGGCAGGAAGCTCTTGGTATTGGATGCGCTACATGGATGCGCACAACGAAAACGAATTTGCAAATCAAAAGGCATTAGACTATTGGCAAAATGTGGACTTATATATAGGAGGCAGCGAGCACGCAACTGGGCATTTGTTGTACGCTCGTTTTTGGAACAAATTTTTGTTTGACAAAGGCTTTGCGCCAACCGAAGAGCCTTTCAAAAAACTGATCAATCAAGGCATGATTTTGGGGATGAGTGCTTTTG
>JANNBA010000178.1:0-23508 GCA_031384845.1 Bacteroidota bacterium | reverse complement strand
CCGCGAGTCTGGAAGCCGCAACAAAGCAAATGAAGCTATTTATACTTTTGTAGCCGTTGATGATACCGGCAGACCGGTGCCTGTAGCGCCAATTTTGCCAGAAACCGAATTAGAAAAAGAACGGTTTGATGCAGCACTTCGGCGCAAGCAATTGAGTTTGGTATTGGCCGGAAAAATGCTGCCTGCAGATGCTACCGAGCTAAAAGCACTTTTTGTGTAAACAAAAAACCGTCCCAAAAATTATTTTTGAGACGGATTATGCTACTTTCGTTTTGTATTATATGATACTTGCTGACAAATACTCGCGATTCATTCTGGCTATGTTTTCTAACGAAATTCCTTTTGGGCATTCTACTTCGCAGGCGCCTGTATTGGTACAATTTCCAAAACCTTCGGTGTCCATTTGAGCCACCATATTGAGCACACGGTCTGTTGCTTCTATTTTGCCTTGTGGCAAAAGTGCAAATTGTGATACTTTTGCAGAGACAAATAGCATGGCAGAAGCGTTTTTGCAGGTAGCCACGCATGCACCACAACCTATACAAGTAGCCGCATCAAAAGCCCTGTCTGCATCGTGCTTGTTTATCGGAATACTATTAGCGTCAATGGTATTGCCGGATGTGTTTACGGATATAAAACCGCCCGCTTGTTGAATGCGGTCAAAGGAGCTTCTATCTACTACCAAATCTTTGATAACCGGAAAGGCTTTTGCCCGAAATGGTTCGATATAAATAGTGTCACCATCTTTGAATTTGCGCATGTGCAGCTGGCAAGTGGTCACCAATCTATCTGGCCCGTGGGCTTCGCCGTTTATAAAAAGAGAACACATGCCACAAATCCCTTCGCGACAATCGTGATCAAAAGCAATGGTATCTTGGTTTTTTATAATCAATTGGTCGTTCAAAATATCGAGCATTTCCAGAAAAGACATATCTGGCTCGATATGATCTACTTGATAATCAACTAATTTTCCGGTGGCAGTCGCGTTTTCTTGACGCCAAATTTTGAGGTGTAGTTTCATTTTTTCAGTTTTCTTTGAAAGTAATTTTTTCTATTAATTTTTCTATTTGAAATTCTAATTCTTCTATATAATTGGTTACTATTTTCCAAATAACTTCATAATCTAATCCTGCATAATCATGTGTCATTCTGTTTTTCAATCCTTTCATTTCTTTCGAGCGAATTTGACCATTTTTAATTTTAAAATCGTCATAAGTATATATTTGGGTATCTTTTTGATTTTTTTAGAGCAATCTAATACATCCTCTTATAACAGTTTTAAATCTCGTTTATACATATATTAAATCTTGTTTGATAAACTCAAAATATCTTGGCTTGATGCCTTTTCTTGATATTACATTTGTTTCTATCTTTAAATAATCCTCGATTTCATTTGCCAAAGCAATAAATTCAATTCCAATTTTGCTGTTTAACGCTACCATAATATCTATACCCCTTTGTTCGTTTCGGGCATACGAACCAAAAACAGCAATAGCCTCATGTGGATATTTCGCTTGAAGAATTGGTTTTAAAAAACTTAACTTGTTTTTGATGTTAACGAGTGCGGTCATTTTATTGTTTTTTGTTTAAGTATCGAATTTATGAATTATTGGACAAAACCCTTAACCTACTTATAGCTTCTTTGCACCAATTTTACATTATCAAATTTGAGATTTTCTTTGTGCAAAACGGCTTCTGATGGTTCGCCTTTATATTCCCAAGCGGCAACATAAGCAAAATTTTCGTCGTCACGTTGTGCTTCGCCGTCTGTGGTTTGATATTCTTCGCGAAAATGACCGCCACAAGATTCGTTTCGGTGCAAGGCATCCTTTGCAAAAAGCTCTCCTAACTCGAGAAAATCGGCAATTCTTAATGCTTTTGATAATTCGGGATTAAAGCCTTTGTCGGTGCCTGTAATTTTAACGTTTTTATAAAAATCGGCTCTAATTTGGGCAATTTCGGCTTGTGCTTCTGCTAATCCGTCCGCATTTCTGGCCATTCCAACTTTGTCCCACATTATTTTGCCTAATTTTTTATGAAAATAATCAGCAGGTTGGCTGCCGTTATTGTTCATTAATGCGTCTATTTGTGCCAAAACATTTTTTTCGGCAACTTCAAATTCTGGTGAATTTGTGCTTATTGGACCCATTTTTATATCTGGTGCCAAATAATCTCCAATCGTATATGGCAATACAAAATAGCCGTCTGCCAGACCTTGCATGAGTGCAGATGCTCCCAAACGGTTGGCACCGTGGTCTGAAAAGTTGCTTTCGCCAATAGAAAAACAGCCCGGAATGGTAGTTTGCAGATTATAATCTACCCAAGTGCCTCCCATGGTATAATGCACCGCAGGATATATCATCATTGGGGTTTGATAGGGATCTTCGTCCACAATTTTTTCATACATTTGGAACAAGTTACCATATTTGTTGGCAACAACTTCTGTCCCTAATTTTTTTACCAAAGCAGCATCATTTTCGTCCAAATGCTTAATTTTAGCCTGGTCTTTTCCGTATCTATTGATAGCTGCAGCAAAATCAAGATATACTGCTTCGCCTGTTTTGTTGACCCCAAATCCGGCATCACAGCGTTCTTTTGCAGCTCGTGAAGCGATATCACGCGGCACCAAGTTGCCAAAAGCAGGATAGCGTCGCTCCAAATAATAATCTCTTTGCTCCTCTGTTAAATCAGTTGGTTTTTTCTTTCCTTCTCGTATTGCTTTGGCGTCTTCTAAGGATTTTGGTACCCAAATTCGTCCATCGTTTCGCAATGATTCTGACATTAATGTTAGCTTTGCTTGATGCTCGCCCGAGACAGGTATGCACGTTGGGTGTATTTGTGTATAGCATGGGTTGGCAAAAAAAGCACCTCGCTTGTGAATTTTCCAAGCTGCTGTCACATTGCTACCCATGGCATTTGTTGACAAAAAGAATACATTTCCGTAGCCTCCCGAAGCAATTACTACGGCATGTGCGGCGTGTCTTTCTATTTTTCCAGAAACCAAATCTCGTGCAATGATTCCTCTTGCTTTTCCGTCAACAAGTACTAAATCTAACATTTCGTGGCGGCTGTGCATTTTTATTTTGCCACGTCCAATTTGTCTGTTCATGGCAGAATAAGCCCCCAAAAGCAGCTGCTGCCCTGTTTGTCCTTTGGCATAAAAAGTTCGAGAAACCAAGGTTCCACCAAAGGAACGGTTGTCTAACAAACCTCCGTATTCGCGAGCAAATGGCACGCCTTGTGCCACACATTGGTCTATAATATTGGTCGAAACTTCGGCTAATCGATGAACATTGGCTTCGCGAGCACGATAATCGCCCCCTTTTACGGTGTCATAAAACAGCCGAAAGGTAGAGTCGCCATCTCCTTGATAATTTTTTGCCGCATTGATGCCGCCTTGAGCAGCGATGGAGTGGGCGCGTCGTGGCGAATCTTGAAAGCAAAACGCTTTTACGTTATAGCCCAATTCTGCCAAAGTTGCTGCAGCAGAGCCGCCTGCAAGGCCGGTGCCTACAACGATTATGTCTAAATTTCTTTTGTTGGCCGGGTTTACCAAATTGATATGGTCTTTATAGTTGGTCCATTTTTCTGAAATGGTGCCTTCGGGTATTTTGGAATCTAACATAACTGGTTATTTATTAATTCGTTAATTTCTTTTGCTAAAATGGTAAATCACAGCTGATGACGGTCTAAATAATATCTTCTGAAACGGTTTCATAATCATGAATAATTCTATTTCGGGTTGTAATAATTTTTCTTGCATTAGAAATTTTAATGTTTATATCTGCTTTTAAAATTCTGTTTGTGGCTTCGCCAATAATTTTTAAATAAGGTTATTCGAGATCTAATATAAAATCCAAATAACTGCTGTCTGAAAACACTTTGGTTAGAACTGATTCAAAAACATACAAAGTGTTGAATTTGTTGTTTTTGCAAAGTTTTAATGTAGCCAATTTGTTGTTTTCGATGATGGGATACATGTTTTTTAACCTAAAAAATGGTGAAATAAAGCAATAAACACAAATCCAAATGGCACAATAATAGCAAAACTATACCCAATTTTGTGAATGGTTTTGGAATATTTATTGTTGAAGCCCACAGACTGAAATGAGGAGTTAAAGCCATGCCACAAATGCAATGATAGTAACACAAATGATGCGCAATACAAAATCGTGCGGGGCAAACTTTCAAATTTTGCAACCAATTCTGGATAATACCTACTTGGCTCTAATGGATTGATATCGATGTATTTGTAAACCATTTCGGGAAACCAAAAATCATAAAAATGCAAACCTAAAAACGCCAAAACAACCGATCCAGACACAATCATATTGCGCGAAGTCCAGCTTGCATTGGCAGCACCGTTGTAATTGGCATAAGCCGTAGGTCTTGATTTTTTGTTTTTGAAATCTAAAACAAACCCCATAATAAAGTGAAAAACGACACCAACTATAAGTATTGGCTGGATCACAAATTGCACCAAAGGGTTGTTGCCCATAAAATGGGAAATTTCGTTGAAAACGTCTGGGCTAAAAACAGAGGTGAGATTGATAAAAAAATGTTGGGTTAAAAACAAAATTAAAAACAGCCCCGAAAGCGCCATAGCGACTTTTTTTGCAATCGATGACTTTAATAATGTAGAATTTGACATAATACGTGGTTTGAATTGTGTTGAAAATGGAAACAAAAGTAAAAGATTTTGACCTTATTTACAACCTTTTTGAGCTAATTTATAATGATTTTAAAGTGTTGTACTTATAAATCTGAAAAAACGGATGTTTCCTGTATTAATAAACGAAAAAATCTTGATGAGGTTAGACAATTCTTAAAAAAATTTGCTTCAAAAAAATGTTGTTTATGTAGTGTTTTTTTAAAATTTAAAATAATCATTGTCAAATTCTTAAAAATCCTTTCGTTTTTATTTTTATTTAATAATAATAGTTGCTTTTTGCGTTTTAAAAGCGATGTTGCAATTAATTTAGGGACTATAATCGTAAATTCGTAGCTTCAAAAAAAGGATATGAAAACAGGAATTGATGCCATCGCTTTTGATGTTGCCAAAATACATTTGCCCATCGAAATATTGGCAAAAGCCCGAAATATTGCCCCCGAAAAGCTCCAAAAAGGTTTGGGCTTGATCAATATGACATTGCCAGATACACATCAAGACACGGTGGTTTTTGGTGCAAACGCACTCACAAAATTGATTCTCGACAATCAAATTGACCTTGCGCAGCTTGACAGAATTTATGTGGGTACAGAAAGTGCTATTGACAGTTCAAAACCTATTGCTTCGTTTTTGGTGGCTTTGATGGAGCAAAAATTTGGTCAAAATGTTTTAGAAAACTGCGACGTTGTCGATTTTACATTTGCTTGTATCGGCGGGGTAGATGCGCTTCAAAATTGTTTGGATTTTGTAAAATTAAATCCAACCAAAAAAGCGATTGTAGTGACTACTGATTTTGCAAAATATGATTTGAATTCTACTGGCGAATATACACAAGGTGCGGGTGCCGTTGCGATGTTGCTGTCTGCTAACCCTCGAATTATTGCTTTTGAAAACCATTGGGCTACGAGCACAAAAGGTGTTTTTGATTTTTTTAAACCCTTTCGAACCCTTTCAAAAAAACAACTAACTGGAAACGACAACAACGATGTTTGGTTTGACCAACTTGAAAACGAAATTGAAATTCACAAGCAACAACCTGTTTTTGACGGTCAATACTCCAATCAATGTTATATGGATCGCACCAAAAACGCTTACTTTTTATTCAAAAAGTTGTCTAATCGTTTTGATACGGTTTATGAAAATTGGCACAGTATCATCATGCACTTGCCCTATTCCTTTCAGGGACGTAGAATGCTGACAGAGATTTTTGCGTTGGATTCTGCAAATGCAACAGATTTGACCTCATTGTCTGGTTTAGAATATCAAAATAAGTTGAAGGAAGTGAGTAAATCTGCTGCCTATCAAGAATTTGTGTCAAACAAATTACAACCTGCCGAAATAGCATCGTCTTTGATAGGCAATTTATATACGGGTTCTATTTTTATGGGATTTTTATCAACTTTGAGTTATTTTTTTGAGCAAAAGACGGAAATTAATGGTCAAAAATTTGGGTTTTTGGCCTATGGCAGTGGTTCAAAATCAAAGGTTTTTGAGGGCGTTATCCAGCAAAATTGGCGTGATGGTTTTGAAAAAATTAAACTTTTTGAAACCTTGGCTCAAAGCACGGTTATAGATTTTGAATGCTATGAAAAATGGCACAAAAAAGAGCAGTCAACATCGTTTTTGACTCCAAAAAACGAGTGGGTTTTGGTTACAATCGAGACTGAAAATCCCTTTTTGATTGGTGCGCGATCTTATCGCTGGGTTGATTAATTTTGATACAAAATAACTTTCAAAAGAAATTGGTTTTAATTTTTTTTGTCAAAGTGAAACATCCCATCTTTTTTTATTTTATAATCATTAAAAACCGCAAAGTTTAGGTTTTTGGATCAACAAAAATATATTTGTTTGAGCATCATAGGTCTTTACACAGCATAGAAATAATCTGATTTTAAAAACAAACTACAAAAAAGTTTAGCTATTTCTGGCTGTTGAGCATTCAATTTGGTGGTTTTATGGATTTTCTCAAAACATAAAATTATATATGTATAAAGTTTTACAACATTGTTGAGGGCATTATTTGCGTAGTAAATCTTCGGTTTTATAAATTATCTTTGATAAAATTAGTCATTTTTGTATAAAGTTGCACCCGCGTTTTGCCACCATAAATACCATGGTTTTTGTCTGGATAAACCGCCCAGTCAAACTGTTTGTTTGCCTGAACCAATGACTCTATCATGCGCATCGAGTTTTGAAAATGCACATTATCATCTGCCGTGCCATGTATCAACAAAAACTTGCCTTTGAGTTTGTTTGCAAAATTAAGTGGCGAATTATCGTCATAGCCGCTCGCATTTTCTTGGGGCGTTTGCATATACCGCTCGGTATAAATGCTGTCATAAAACCGCCAACTCGTTACCGGAGCCACTGCAATTGCCATTTTAAAAACATCAGCTCCTTTTAAAATACAATTCGAAGCCATAAATCCGCCATAGCTCCATCCAAAAATGCCGATTCGATTTTTGTCAACATAGCTGTAATTTCCAATCACTTTGGCGGCATCAATTTGATCTTCGACCTCAAACTTCCCTAATTGTTTTTGTGTGATTTTTTTGAATGCAGAACCTTTAAAACCCGTTCCACGACCGTCAACACAAGCCACAATATAGCCTTGTTGCGCCAGCATCATAAACCAATAATCATCATAGCGATGCCAGGAATTGTCAACCTGTTGTGAGCCCGGTCCAGAATATTGGTACATAAAAACAGGGTATTTTTTATTGGTGTCAAAATCTTTGGGCTTGATAATCCAAGCATTCAACTCAATCCCTTTTTCGGTTTTTAGCACGAAAAAATCTTTTGAAGGCAAATCATATTTTTCTAATTTTTGCAACAAAGCCTTGTTTTCGACTATAGTTTGGAGGGTTTTTCCGGCTTTCGATTCTTGCAGGGTATAGGTTTGTGGCTGCGAGGCACTAGAAAAAGTGTTGATAAAATATTGATAATTAGGGCTAAATGTTGCACTATTTGTTCCTGTTTGGTCAGACAAACAAAGCTTGTTTTTGCCCTCAATTCCTATTCGAAAAACATCTCGATTTATAGAACCATTTTCGACAGATTGATAAAAAACAGTTTTTGTTTTTTCGTCAAAACCATAAAAATCTGTAACATCCCAGCTTCCTTTGGTGATTTGATTGATCAATTTGCCGGTTTTGTCATACCAATAAAAATGATAAAAACCATCTTTTTCGCTAGACCAAATAAAACTGTTATCTTTCAAAAAAGTCAAAGTGTTTGTGATGTCAATATAAGCATTGTCTTTTTCGGTCAATATAATTTTTGTTTCAAAGGTATTGGCGTTTACAAAAATTAAATCCAAATTATTCTGATGGCGATTCAGCACTTGTACGCTCAAAAAGTTGGCGTCATTGGTCCATTTTATCCTCGGAATATAAAAATCTGAATAGTCGTTCAAAGCAATTTTTTGGGTTGTATTGCTCTTAATATCAACAAGATGCAGGGAAACAACAGCGTTTTTTTCGCCTGCTTTTGGGTATTTAAAAACTTCTGTTGTGGGATACAAATCTTTGCCATAAATATTCATCGAAAACTCTGGCACTTCGCTTTCGTCAAACCTAATAAATGCCAATTTGCTACTATTGGCATTCCAATCAAAAGCCCGAACAAAAGCAAACTCTTCTTCATAAACCCAATCTGTAATCCCATTGATTACCGCATTTTTTTTGCCGTCAAAAGTGATTTGAGTTACGGTTTTGTTGGCTATTTCATACACAAAAAGGTTGTTGTCTTTTGCAAAAGCAAGTTTCAACCCATCTGGCGAAAAAGTGGGTTCTTGGATTTTATAATCCAAAACAGCTTCTAATTTTTGGGTTGCAATGTTATAAATAAAGTAGTTTGCAATGGTAGAATGTCTGAATATTTTTTCGGAATTATTGGCAATCAAAATCGATTTTTCGTCTTTAGAAAACAAATAACTATCAATGCCATCAAGGTTTTTGAAGTTTTTAGTATCAATCAAAGTAGCTACTTTTTGTAGCGTTGCAAAGTCATACAAATCAATTTGTTGCGATCCAGATGCTTTGTCAGCGTTCAAAACTGTATATTGATTGGTGTTTTTCATGGCCGCCAAATCGTCCATTTGCTTGGTTTGAAATACGCCATTATAAATATCGTCGATTGTAATTTTTTGTTGTCCAAAAACCGAAAAACAACACCATAAAAGCAGTAAAGTAATTTTTTTTGAAGTCATATTGAAAGGGTTTAAAAATATTAAAAATGGTTTCAGCTCGAAATCATCATTTCGGGATATAATTTTATTTTTTACAAATATAACAATAAAATCTAAACCGTATATTTGCAAAATGTCATCCTTAATTTTTTTTTAAATGAACAAAGCAATCTCGGGTTTTTCAAAATTATCAAAGCAAGAAAAGATAGATTGGATCGCCAAAACCTATTTTTCAAATCCAACCGAAGCTGTTTTTTGCATTCAAAAATACTGGAATTCAGACCCACAACTCCAGCAATTGCACGATGATTTTATAGAAAACAGTCTTACCAATTTTTATCTGCCTTTTGCAATTGCGCCCAATTTTTTGATAAATAATAAAATGACGAGTATTCCGATGGTTATCGAAGAAAGTTCGGTGGTTGCCGCTGCAGCAAAAGCTGCCAAATATTGGTCAACTCGCGGTGGGTTTACTACAACAGTTATCAATACCGAAAAAATTGGTCAGGTTCATTTTACTTTTATAGGAGATTTTGAAAAACTGACTGTTTTTTTTGAAAAAATAAAAGCCGTTATTATTAGCGAAACAAATGAACTTACCAAAAATATGCGGCAGCGTGGCGGCGGTATTTTGAACATTGAATTGCGAAACCAAACCCATAAATTGCCCAATTATTACCAACTTCACGCCACATTTGACACCCAAAATGCCATGGGCGCCAATTTTATAAACTCTTGTTTGGAACAGTTTGCCAAAACTTTGAAAGCACAAGTTTCAAAATATGAATTATTTTCTGAAACCGAAAAAAGCATCGAAATCATCATGAGCATTTTGTCAAATTATGTTCCAGATTGTTTGGTTCGTGCCGAAGTTTCGTGCGCAATAGCGGATCTGAAAGACAAAAATATCGACAATCCGGAGGCTTTTGCACAAAAATTTGTTCGTGCCGTTCGGGTTGCCGAAGTCGAAACTTTTCGTGCTGTGACTCACAACAAAGGTATTATGAACGGTATAGACGCCGTTGTGCTTGCTACCGGCAACGATTTTCGAGCTATAGAAGCTGGCATACATGCGTTTGCCGCCAAAGATGGTCAATATTCAAGCTTATCGCATGCCGAAATCAAGGACGGAATTTTTAAGTTTTGGATAGAAATTCCACTTGCCGTTGGCACAGTTGGCGGGTTGACATCGCTACATCCGATGGTAAAAATGGCACTTCAAATTTTAGAAAACCCATCAGCCAAAGATTTGATGCAAATAATGGCTGCGGCTGGATTGGCACAAAACTTTGCTGCTTTGCGATCCTTAACCACAACCGGCATTCAAGATGGGCACATGAAAATGCACCTTAACAACATTTTGAATCAATTTGAAACCAATGAAAACGAACGCTTTTTGATCAAAAAACATTTCAAAACAACGGCCGTTTCTCATGCAGCGGTAGTACAAAAGATTCAAGAAATTCGTGATGCAGCAATCTTATAACCGATATTAAATATGAAAAAAATATTTTATAGCAACGGAAAATTATTGCTAACCTCTGAATATGTGGTGCTTGATGGCGCAAAAGCATTGGCTTTGCCAACAAAAATGGGTCAATCTCTTGAAATTGATGCGGGTTTTGACCATCAAATTCGATGGACAAGTTTTGATTTTGATGGGTCAATTTGGTTTGAAGAAGTATTGTTGTTTTCTGAAATCATTCAAAATCAAAAAACAGAAGTAGAATCAATTAAGTCTATATTAATCAATGTTTTGCACCAGGCTTTTTTGAAAAACGACACTTTCTTGACCCAATCAAACGGTTACTTGATTCAAACAAAGCTGGGTTTTCCAAAAAACTGGGGACTTGGCACATCGTCAACCTTGATCAACAATCTGGCGCAATGGCTTGATATTGATGCGTATGAACTGCTTCAAAATAGTTTTGGCGGTAGTGGATATGATATTGCTTGTGCGCAAAACAATTATCCAATCTTGTTTCAAATTGTTGAAAACAAGCCTTTTGTAGAAAAAATTGTTTTCAAACCGTCATTTTCAAAACATATTTATTTTGTCTATTTGAATCAAAAGCAAAGCAGTCGTGCTGCCATTGTAGCTTATAGAAATAAGCAACAAGATTTGAGCGATTTTTTGCCGGTTTTTGATGCCATTTCGACCGATATTTTGAAAATAAAGCAGCTACATGATTTTGAATTTATAATCGAAAAACACGAAGCAATCATGAGTCAACTTTTAGAAATGGACACCGCAAAAGAATGTTTATTTTCTGATTTTGAAGGAGTTATAAAAAGCCTTGGCGCTTGGGGTGGCGATTTTGTAATGGTTGTTTCAAACAAAAACCCAACAACTTATTTTAAACAAAAAGGATTTCAAACCATTTTGACTTTTGATGAAATGGTTATGTAATTTGAGAATAAATTAGATTAGATTTAGTTTGCTTTTGATCAAAAGTGTGT
Organism: Bacteroidota bacterium; assembly: GCA_031384845.1. GTDB lineage: Bacteria > Bacteroidota > Bacteroidia > Flavobacteriales > Flavobacteriaceae > Flavobacterium. Next base: position 12,190 of record JANNBA010000178.1, on the reverse strand, counting down.
TTGGTCTTATGCCAAAAACAATTTCTTAAATCAGGTATATGAATAGTAATAATTAGCAATATTATTCAAAAGAATCCGCTGTTTTGCATCAAAATTAATAGATTATCTAAAAAAACCACTTCATTTTTAAATATGTTGATTAAAATTACTATTTTTGGAGATTAATTTAAAATGAAAAAAAATGAAAAAAATTATACTTTTCGTGGTTTTGGTGTTATGTAGCTTTTTGAATCTACAAGCACAAGACAGTCGGTTTTGGTCGGTTTCAAATGATTTATCCTTAGAAAATTTACCAAAATTAGAACGTGATTCAAACCCAACTTCTTTTTTGGTTTATTCATTAAACTTGGAAGCGTTGAAAGCAACATTACAAAAAGCACCAGCAGTAAACAACAATTCACAATTATCTGATGTTATTGTTTCGTTTCCTACTCCGGAAGGAACATTTTTGAACTATCGCATATATGAAGCTTCTGTAATGGAGCCACAATTGGCCGCAAATATGCCAGATATTCAATCATATATAGGTAAGTGTATCGAGGATCCAACGGCAACAATGCGGTTTTCTACTACTATTTTTGGTTTGCATGCCATGTCGCAATCTGGCAAAAGTGGCACTTCATATATTGATCCATACACCAAAGATTTAAGAAACTATATGGTATATGATAGAGCAAATCTAGTTTCAAGCCGTATTCATCCATGTGGATTTGTCAATGACGCTCACGCCGATGATGTGCCAAGTGATGCTGTTTTGGCAAAATCGAGCAATAGTTTGTACAAGCCATACCGATTGGCAATGTCTTGTACGATCGAGTATGCCTCTTTTCATATATCAGCAGCAGGATTAGGTGCCGGAACTTTGGCACAAAAAAAGGCCGCCGTTTTGGCCGCAATGGTTGTTACCGTAACTAGAGTAAATAGCGTTTATGAGCGTGATTTGGCAGTGTCGTTGATTTTGGTTGCCAATAATTTGGCGTTGATCAACGTAACTTCGGATACATTTGATAATAATAATGCTAATAATATTTTGCTGTCGCAAAATCAAACATTTATTGACGGCTTGATTCCAACTGCAAATTATGATATTGGTCACGTGGTCAGCACGGGTGGTGGCGGTGTAGCGTCTTTGGGCTGTATTTGCACAGACATAAAAGCACAAGGTGTAACGGGCTTGCCTTCGCCAGTTGGTGATGCTTATGATATAGATTTTGTGGCGCATGAAATGGGTCATCAGTTTGGAGGTCAACACACCTTTAACAGCACTGCGTCAAACTGCGGTGGAGGCAACAGAAGTGCTACATCTTCTTTTGAGCCGGGTAGCGGGACAACAATTATGGCTTATGCCGGAATTTGCTCGCCAGACGATGTTCAGTTAAATTCTGACGCTTATTTTCATGCTCGAAGTTTGATTCAGATTATGGCAAAAATTGACAGTGCGGCCGGAAACTGCTCTGTATCTCAAGCCAACAATAACACACCGCCAGTGGTAAATGCCGGAGGTAATTTTACGATTCCGTTTGGAACTCCGTTTGTATTAACGGGTTCTGCCACAGATGTTGACAATCCAAGTGGCGATCAGCTAACCTATTGTTGGGAGCATTACAACTTTTTGACAACTGCCCAGGCTTTGGTATCTACCAACACGGGTGGGCCAAACTTTAGGTCTTTTAATCCTACAACTTCACCAGTACGGTATTTTCCAAAATTAGCAAGTATATTGGCAAACAATATGGCAACAGGCTGGGAAATAATGCCTACGGTAGCTCGACCGTTGACGTTTTCGTTGGTCGTTCGGGATAATGGTACCGTTTTGGGTGGACAAACACAACGAGCAACTTGTATAATCACACTTGCAAACACAGGTCCTTTTAAGATTACTTCTCAAAACACAGCTGGAAGCTCTTGGCCGGCAGGCACCAACCAAAACGTAACGTGGGATGTGGCCGGTACAACCGCAAATGGAATCAATACCGCTTTGGTAAACATCAAACTCTCTACAGACGGTGGTCTTACTTTTCCTTATACATTGGCAGAAAATACCCCAAATGACGGAAACGAATCTATTGTAGTTCCAACCGTTTTTTCTCAAACGGGCAGAATCAAAATTGAGGCCGTTGGAAATGTTTATTTTGCGGTGAATACTTCGTCTATAATTGTTGGATATAGTATCACAAACAGCTGTACCACCTATAATTTTAACACGGCATTTAATGTGTCTGATGGATCCGCAACTTACACTACAAAGATTATTAATGTGCCAACGGCGGGTGTTATTAGCGATGTGAATGTAACGATCAATGCTACCCACCCAAATTTGCAAAACCTAACGATGGTAATGAGCAGACCAGGTGGCACTTTGCTTACCTATTTTAACCAACAGTGTGCTACGAATGCCAATATGAATGTTACTTTTGACAGTCAGGCGGCGGCATTTACTTGTGCCAGTCCAACGGTTGGTACCTATGCTTTGCCAAATGCCTCGTCTTTGAACATATTAAATGGCTTTAGTCAAATGGGCAATTGGACTTTTGGTTTCAAAGATACAGTAGTTGGAAATGCGGGTATGATCAACTCGATTGCGCTTCAAGTTTGTACACAAACTTTGGCGATTGACAATTTTGAATTTCAAAATTTCGCTTTGTTTCCAAATCCAAACAAAGGAAGTTTTACGGTTCAATTTGATACTGAATCAAGCCATAAAATCAACATTACGGTTTTTGATTTGAGTGGCCGAAAAATATATGACCGTCAGTTTGAGAACAGCAGTATGTTTGATCAAAACATCGTTTTGGATCAGGCTCAAAAAGGAATTTATTTGGTACATGTAGCAGATGGCGACAAGAAAATTGTGAAAAGAGTTGTGATCGAATAATCTATAATTGAAAACAAAGACGGCCTAATGTCTGGTTTGTTTTATCCATTTTTAAGAAAATGTTTCGTAGTTTTTTACTTCGGAACATTTTTTTTGGTTTCAACTTTATCGGGTGCGGTTTTGAAAATCCTAAAAGTCTAAATTCGCCCCGATGTAGCGGCATCCTTTTGTTTTTTTTTCTTTTTCAGAAAAAAACAAAAGATATAGCGTGCAGCGGGACGGGTGGTGTGCTGGAGGTGGTGGTGTGCGCCAAAAAAAATGTAACTTACTGATTATCTGCTGCAAACCATTCTGCAAATGAGGTTGCGGTTTCTTGCAATTTTAGCGAAAAAAGGCTTACGTTTTTGGGCAAACGGTTTTTGATTTTTTGGGCAAAATCTACGACCATATTTTCCGAAGTTGGCTGATAATCCACCAAAATAACGTGGTGTCCACGGGTTTTCAGTTCCTGTGCGAGTTCAAAATGGGGTGTAGTTGCGTTAAAAACCGTTGCGTGGTCAAACTGATCTACAATTTCTTCTTTGACAATTTTTTTCAAATCAGAAAAGTCAATAACCATTCCAAATTTTGGGTTTTCACGGTCTTTTATTGGCGTTCCAAAAACCGTCACCGAAAGGATATAGCTGTGCCCGTGCACGTTTTTGCACTTGCCATCATAGCCATACAGGGCGTGACCGGTTTCAAAACTAAATTGCTTGGTGATTCTGATATTGCTCATCGTTGTGGTTAAAAATTAGGCAAATTTAGGCTTTTTTTTGGAATAATGTGTCAAATTTCGGGTTGCAAATTCTCTAAAACCCGCTTCTAATGGCTTCTACGGGATCCAATCTTGATGCCGAAATTGCGGGCAAAATTCCTGCAATAAGTCCAATAAAAGCTGATAAACTGGTACCCAAAACCATATTGCCAAAGCTTAAAACAAATTCAAAATCAAGCATATTTGTAAGCACAAGGGCAATAATCCAAACCAAAATCAAACCAATTATACCGCCAAAAACGCACAAAATAATGGCTTCAAACAAAAATTGAAACAAAATAAATCGGTTTTTGGCACCCAAAGATTTTTGAATACCTATCAAATTAGTGCGCTCTTTGACCGAAACAAACATAATATTGGCAATCCCAAAGCCGCCCACTAAAAGCGAAAAGATACTAATAATCCAACCTCCAAAATTCAAACTACCCAAAATTTTGTCTATCGCGTCCAAAAATCCCGAAAAAACATTCACAAAAAAATTGTCTTCGTCACCGGCTTTCATCCCTCTAAAATTGCGTAATTTTTGAGCAATTTCGCCTTTATAAGCGGCCATATCTACGCCTTTTTCTGGTTTCAAAATAATCACATTCATCATAAAGCGATTGTTGTCGCCATACATTTGGCGCACAATATTTACCGGCAAAAAAGCAGACGTATCATCGCTATCACCCATCATGCCGCCCTTTTTTTTCAAAATACCAATCACCAAAAACCGCTTGCCATAGAGCCTTATTTTTTTGCCAATCGGCTCGGCATCACCAAACAACGATTTGGCAATTTCTGTCCCAATCACCACAACCGGCACCGCAGCATTTGCCTCGGCCTCGTTATAAAAACGCCCTTTTTCAAACTCAAGACCCTGAATATCAATAAATTCGTGCGAAACAGGCACCACATTTACACGGCTCACAGATTTGCCCTCAAAGCTCAAGGTTTCTGGACTCGTAAAAATCTGAAACCCAAACTGTGCCGTATGCCCCAAACTGCCTTTTAGATACACATATTCGTCATATTTTACCTGCGGAAACTGCTCCCGCTTCCAATCCGGAATCTCAGACGGACCAAAACACTCTTTGGTCAAATAAATCGTGTTGCGGTCCAAACTACTCAACGAATCCTTGATTTTTCTGTCCAACGAATCCACCGCAGACAACACCGCAATAATCGAAAAAATACCGATTGTAACACCCAAAAGCGACAAAAAAGTACGCAACTTATTGACCCGCAACGCATTAATCGCAAACCTAAAACTCTCGCTCAACAATCTAAAATACACTTTCATAAGCCAAATAATTGATGTAAAATTCACAAATTTAAAACCAAAAACCTAATTTTTTTTTTGGAGCAGCACCCTTTTTTTCAACACACCACCCGTCCTGCCGCACGCTATATCTTTTTGGATTTTCTGAACAAGAAAATCCAAAAAGGATGCCGCTACGTCAGGGCTATTTCAGACTTCTATTTTTCACAAAACATTCCAAAAAACATTTCAATTTCAAAACAAATCTAAAAAAAAACAGCTTTTTTTGAACCAAAAAAACAACCAAAAATAAAAATAAAAAACTACTTTTGCCAGCAACAAATAAACCAAAATGAACCCAATCAAAACCATCAAAACCGCCCTAATATCCGTGTTTTCAAAAGACGGATTAGAACCCATCATTAGACAACTAAACGCCCAAAACGTTACAATATATTCAACCGGAGGCACACAAGAATTTATACAAAACCTCAACATCTCCGTTACCGCAGTAGAAGACATCACCCACTACCCATCCATTTTGGGAGGCCGTGTCAAAACCCTACATCCAAAAATATTTGGGGGCATTCTAAACAGACAAGACCACCCGGGCGACATCGCACAAATGCAAGAATTTGACATTCCACAAATCGATCTTGTCATCGTCGATTTATACCCATTCGAAAAAACAGTAGCCTCAAAGGCACCCGAAGCCGAAATTATAGAAAAAATTGACATCGGAGGCATTTCACTCATTCGCGCCGCCGCCAAAAATTTTCAAGACACCACCATCATTGCATCTGTAAACCAATATGCCCAATTTTTAGAAATGCTACAAACCCAAAACGGCACCACATTAGAAAACCGCAAACTATTGGCTACCAAAGCATTTCATGTATCCTCGCACTATGACACCGCAATTTTCAACTATTTCAACCAAGATCAAACCATATACAAACAAAGTATCGACAACGGACAAATATTGCGATACGGCGAAAACCCACACCAAAAAGGCTATTTCTTTGGCGAATTTGACGCTATGTTTGACAAAATTCACGGCAAAGAACTGTCATACAACAACCTATTAGACGTTGATGCCGCCGTTTGTTTGATTTCCGAATTCAAAAACAATGCGCCAACATTTGCCATTCTAAAACACAATAACGCCTGCGGATTGGCCACCCGAAACAGCATTTTAGAAGCCTATAATGCCGCTTTGGCCTGCGATCCAACATCAGCCTTTGGAGGTGTTTTGATTTCAAATACCAATATTGATGCAGCAACCGCCATCGAAATAAACAAGCTTTTTTGTGAAGTTGTTGTTGCCCCAAGTTTTGACAACCAAGCCATGACGATTTTGACCGAAAAGAAAAACCGAATCATGCTTGTTCAAAAAGAAGTGACAATGGACACAAAATCTGTTAGAACCTGCTTGAACGGCATTTTGGTTCAAGAAAAAAACGCCAAAACAGACTCCGCCCAAGATCTAAAAACAGTAACCACAATCCCACCAACGCAAGCCGAAATAGACGATTTGCTATTTGCCTCCAAAATTTGCAAAAATACCAAATCAAACACCATCGTTTTTGCAAAAAACCAAACCCTAATCGCCTCTGGAACCGGACAAACCTCGCGCGTTGATGCCCTGACACAAGCCGTAGAAAAAGCCAATCATTTTGGCTTCTCCTTGCAAGGTGCTGTGATGGCGAGCGATGCTTTTTTCCCATTTCCAGACTGTGTTGCCTTGGCACAACAAGCTGGAATAAAAGCGGTTATACAACCGGGTGGCTCTATAAAAGACGATTTGAGTATCGATTTTTGCAATAAAAATAAAGTTGCAATGGTATTTACAGGAACACGTCATTTTAAACATTAATTATTGTAACTTTGTAGATAAAAAAACTAACCCACTAAAACCCACAAAAACGTATGGGATTTTTTGATTTCATGACCGAGGATATTGCAATAGACCTTGGCACCGCAAACACCCTTATTATCCACAACGACAAAGTGGTAATAGATAGCCCGTCTATCGTGGCACGCGATCGCATTACTGGCAAAATCACACATGTTGGCAAAGAAGCCAACCTAATGCAAGGCAAAACCCACGAAAACATAAAAACAATTAGGCCACTCAAAGACGGCGTAATTGCAGACTTTGACGCATCCGAACAAATGATAAAAATGTTTATCAAAAGCATTCCCGCTTTGCAAAAAAGGTTTTTTACACCCGCCTTGCGAATGGTAGTTTGTATCCCATCGGGCATTACCGAAGTCGAAATGCGCGCCGTAAAAGAATCTTGCGAACGTGTAAACGGCAAAGAAGTATATCTAATTCACGAGCCAATGGCCGCCGCAATTGGAATTGGTGTCGATATCATGCAACCCAACGGAAACATGATTGTTGATATTGGCGGAGGCACTACCGAGATTGCCGTTATTGCCCTTGGCGGTATTGTGTGCGACAAATCTGTCAAGATTGCAGGCGACGTTTTTACAAACGATATTGTATATTATATGCGCACACAACACAACCTTTTTGTGGGCGAAAGCACCGCCGAAAAAATAAAAATCGAAATAGGTGCCGCTATCGAAGATCTCGAATCTCCACCAAATGATATGTCTGTGCAAGGACGAGATTTGCTCACCGGAAAACCAAAGCAAGTTGAAGTTTCCTATCGCGAAATTGCAAAAGCGTTAGACAAATCTATACAACGTATCGAAGATGCCGTGATGGAAACCCTATCTCAAACACCTCCAGAATTGGCAGCAGATATCTACAACACCGGAATCTATTTGGCCGGAGGAGGATCCATGTTGCGGGGTTTAGACAAACGTATTTCGCAAAAAACAGATTTGCCGGTTTATATCGCAGAAGACCCATTGCGTGCTGTTGTTCGTGGCACCGGAATGGCACTCAAAAACCTCAACAAATTTAGAAGTATTTTGATCAAATAAATTGAAAAACCACTAATTTATATCCAAAAAGCGGTTCAAAAACACCTTATTTACAATGCAACAAATATTTAATTTTATATTTAAAAACAGCTATAAACTGCTGTTTTTGTTGCTTTTGAGTGTGTCGTTTGCACTTACAATTCAATCGCATTCTTACCATAGAAGCAAAATTATTAGTTCGGCCAATTTTTTGAGCGGTGGCGTGTATCAGAAAATAAATGACATGAGCGAATATTTTAATCTTCAAACTCAAAATGAAGCATTAGCAATTGAAAATGCAAGATTAAAAAGTTTATTATTTAACAAAAAAGACAGCGTTTCTATAGCTAAAATAAACGAAATCAACGGCTTAGATAAAATTGAAATTATAGTGTCTAAAGTAATTCATAATTCATACAACGTAACCGAAAATTATTTGACCCTAAACTCTGGCGACTTGGCGGGAATAAAAACAGATATGGGCGTGGTAAACAACCTTGGTATTGTAGGAATTGTAGCCAACACTTCCAAAAATTATGCAACGGTGCAATCTATTTTGAATTTTAAATCCAAAATAAATGCTAAAATAAAAAAATCAAACCATTTTGGCACCCTACAATGGGACGGAAAAAGCACCGGTTTTGTGCAACTGATAGATGTGCCTCGATTGGCGTCTGTACGCAAAGGCGACACGATAGTAACCGGTGGACAATCTGATATTTTTCCAGAAAACATTGGTGTTGGCACCATAGACAAAGCCTATATCGACAACATTTCGCATTTTTATACCCTGAAAATTAAACTTTTTAATGACATGACCAATCTCGGTCACGTGTATATTATAAAAAACAAAGACCGACAAGAAATTTTGGATTTAGAAGCTAAAAATAAACCAAATGAATAGTGCTTTTTTGTATAATATCGCCCGGTTTATATTGTTGTTGGCAGCACAAATTTTGGTGTTCAACAACCTAGATTTTAATGGTTATTTGAACCCATATCCTTATGTTTTATTTGTTATTTTGTATCCTGTAAACGGCAATAGATATGCTCTTTTGCTTGCTTCATTTTTGTTGGGCGCAACGATGGACTTGTTTTGCACATCGGGTGGCGTACACACAATGGCTGCTATCACATTAGCTTATTTGCGCCCCGCTTTTTTTAGATTTGCATTTGGTGTAAGTTATGAATATCAAACCATAAAAATCAATAGCGATATCACGCCAGAACGGTTTTCGTTCCTGTTTGTATCCGTTATTACACATCATTTTATATTGTTTTTTTTAGAAACATTCAAACTGAATTATATTTTTGAAATTTTAGTAAAAACAGTTTTAAGCACCTTATTTACGCTTCTTTTTTGTATCTTGATTATCTATCTTTTTAAACCAAAGAAAAGATGAGAAAAGCCCTACTTCCAACGGTTATTGTTATTGCGGCCTTGTTTATTTTGATGCGGCTGTTTTATTTACAAATCATAGACGATTCGCTGAAATTAAAGTCAGACAACAATGCTATAAAAATTATTTATGACTATCCAGAACGGGGCTACATCTATGACCGTCACGGCAAACTTTTGGTTGCCAATCAACCTTCTTATGATATTATGGTTACGCCAAAGGATGTAAAAAACATAGATACCACCGAGTTTTGTAAACTTTTGAGTATTTCAAGAGTAGAATTTGATAGGCTTATCGCCAAAGCAAAAGTCTATAGCCCTAGATTGCCTTCTGTTTTTTTGCCACAGCTAAACAAAAAAGAATATGCTGCATTGCAAGAAAAAATGCACAAATTTGAACCTGGATTCGAGGTCGTGAAAAGAAATTTGCGCGAATATCAAGTGAGTGTTGGTGCTAATGTATTTGGTTCTATTACGCAAGCTAGCCCAAAAACAATCGAAAAAAATCCTTATTACAACAGCGGTGATTTGATAGGTGTGCAAGGCGTTGAAGAAAGTTATGAAACCATTTTGCGTGGCATAAAAGGAGTACAATACCGACAAAAAGACAAGTTTAACAAAGATATTGGCGCTTATAAACAAGGACAATATGACACGATTGCAAAACGGGGCGAAGACATCAATCTAACTTTGGATATCGAACTTCAAAAATATGGCGAAGCCCTAATGATCAATAAGCGAGGCGGTATTGTTGCGATCGAGCCAAAAACGGGCGAAATTCTGGCATTAATAACCGCACCATCGTTTGACCCTGCGATATTAGTAGGCAGACAACGCTCTAAAAATTACACACAATTATACAACGATTCTTTGTCTAAACCGCTGTATGACAGGGGATTGCTTGCAGAATATCCGCCCGGATCTCCGTTTAAAATCATGACAGGATTGGTAGCTTTGCAAGAAGGCGTTGTGGACGAGCAATCTACCTTTATGTGTCATCACGGCTTTAGTTATGGTCGTGGTCGGTTTATGAAATGTCACGGTACTGGCCCACACCAACTGCACAATGGCATATACAACTCGTGCAACACCTATTTTGCGCAAGTTTATATGCGAACCATCAACAAATATCTACAACCCGCAGCGGCAGTAGATATTTGGAGCAACCACGTAAAGAGTTTTGGATTGGGCAATTTTATGGGATATGATTTGCCAACAGGGCGTAGAGGCAAAATCCCAACCTCTAAAACCTACAAAAAAATGTATCCAAATGGGGGATGGCGCAGTACCACAATTGTTTCAAACGCAATAGGGCAAGGCGAGGTTTTGGCAACACCTATTCAGCTTGCTAATATGATAGCTGCCGTTGCCAACCAAGGTTTTTATTATACACCTCATATCATAAAAAGAATAAAAGGCGAGAAAATTGATCCAAAATTCTTGATAAAACACACCTCAACCATCAACAAAAAGTATTTCAAACCTATGATTTCTGGCTTGTTTGACGTGTATAATTTTGGAACGGCAAAGTCGCTCAAAGTTGAAGGAATAGATATTTGTGGCAAAACAGGTACTGCCGAAAACTATGCCAAAGTAAATGGACAACGAGTAAAAATGGCCGACCACTCTATTTTTGTAGCTTTTGCGCCCAAAGAAAACCCAAAAATCGCCATTGCTATTTTGGTAGAAAACGGCGGATTTGGTGCCACTATCGCTGGGCCAATTGTAAGCTTGATGATCGAAAAATATTTGAGAGGAAAAGTAACCCAAACCGCAGTAGAAAAAAGAATATTAGAACGAAGTTTAAACGCACAATACCAACGTTTTAACCCAAAAAAAATAGACACACTTTTGAACCGAAAACCGCAAAAAATAGACTCAACTTTAGTTGACAACTAATCTATTAATATCATAAATTATGAAAAATCAAAGTGTCAGCAGCAATATTGATTGGGTAATAGTTGGAATTTATATCACATTAGTGGTTTTAGGATGGCTCAATATATACTCGTCATCATTGCCAGAAAACGCCACTTCAATTTTTGATATGACCCAGTCTTATGGCAAACAATTGCTCTATATTGGACTCACAATCCCATTGATTTTGGTTATTTTGTTGGTTGACGGCAAATTTTACGAAAAATTTTCGAGCCTTATTTTTGGGTTTTCATTACTGCTATTAGCCGGACTTTTTGTATTTGGAAAAACCATCAAAGGACAGGCAAATTGGTATTCATTTGGCGGTTTCGGGCTACAACCCTCAGAATTTGCAAAAGCCGCTACCGCATTGGCATTGGCCAAATATTTGAGCGATACACAAGTAAATCTTAAAAACACAGATTGTCAAATGAAAGCCTTGGCTATATTGTTTTTGCCAGTATTGCTTATTGTGCCTCACGACCCCGGTAGCGCACTTATCTATTTCGTTTTCTTTTTTGTGCTGTATCGCGAAGGCTTGCCGGCTTGGTATTTGTGGACCGGATTTGTAGCTATAATAATTTTTGTAATGTGCCTTTTGCTCAAAGTGCAATATGTATTATTGATTTCGTTTTTGATATTAATCTACGCTTATTTCAAAACTCGATATGCAAGCCGCAATATGGTTTTTAGTGCCATAATTTTTGTTTGCATTTCGGGTTTTGCATTGTCAACAAGCTATGTTTTTGATCACGTTTTCAAGCAGCATCACCGCGATAGATTTAATATTTTGCTGGGCAAAGAGGTCGATATGAAAGGAATTGGATACAACATCAACCAATCAAAAATTGCTATTGGATCTGGCGGATGGTTCGGAAAAGGATATCTTGAAGGCACACAAACCAAAGGAGGATTTGTGCCCGAGCAACACACCGATTATATTTTTACAACAGTTGGAGAAGAATGGGGTTTTCTAGGTTCATTATTTGTAATTGGCTTGTTTGCAATACTAATTTTAAGATTAGTGTATCTCGCAGAAAGGCAAAAAACCAAGTTCAGTCGCGT
>JANNBA010000129.1:0-10830 GCA_031384845.1 Bacteroidota bacterium | reverse complement strand
GCCAGATGTATCGATTTAAGACCGAACTTCCAAGTACAAAACCAACTTTAAAGTTTGCCTAAAACCCCACCCGAGTCCGCAGGAGCATACAGACGAAGTAATGGTGCCAAACCTGGGTTCCATCAACCGGAGTTTATTATGGGATATAATTTTTGTCGGTATTCGATGATTGCAATTCATTGTTGGCTTTTCAAGGTCGAGGAAAGGCTGGCTTTTGGCAGTAGTTATTGATTCAGTAACTCTTGAATTTGTTTAAATGTTTTACCATTTTCATTTACCCATTCTGTAAATCCATTTGAATTTCTACCTAAAACCATATTTGACGCAGAACTTGGACTATTAAAAATTGCATCTTCTGCAAAAATATATTTATCTCCAACTTCTTCTAAAATTTTTGTTTCGATAAGTTTTCTACGCAAATTGGTATAAGTTTCAGTTGTTGAATCGGAAAGTGTTTTTTTCGCTTCACTACCTTTTAATACTATATAACCTTTATCTGATTCAAACATTGTAGCATTAAAACTTTTAGTTTTAATAAAATATAAAGTTTCTTTTTTAGATGATTCAATTATATCTTGATGTTCAGACTGTTTAATTGTTGATGAAATTAAAAATCTGAAACCCATAACTGGTAACATTAATTTCATTTGTTCGAGAAAATATTCCATATCAGAAATATCTGCTTCGTGTAAAGTTGGTAAACTCGGCGAAGTTCCGTTGTCAATTTCAGCAGTTTTTGCTTCAATTGCTAATTGAATCAACCTCGATTCTAAATATTTTATTTGTGTTTTAGTTAATAGTTCATCTTTGCTGATAAAAAAGATTAACTCTTTAAACTCTTTATTTGAATCGGTCAAATGTTGTTTTAATCTATTTCTAATATTTTCGGCTTCTCCGATATAAATTTTCTCTTGAAATGCTTCATCTATTGGATCTCCTTTTAAACAGTAAATTCCAGGATTGTCAAATTCTGGTCTATTGATGATTTTCTGAATAGAAGATCTTGGGCAATAAACCGCTTTTCCAACCCAATTTCCAATTTCGCTAAATCGTGGGCCGTATTCTGTTCCATCAATCATATAAACTGTAAGTTTTTTCCCCATCTATTTGATTTTTTGTTATTTATTGCGATTTTTCTGAATATTTCTGCCAACTAGTCATATATGCAAATATCTGCGTTTTTTTCAATTTACAATCATTTTTCAAGTTTTTTTTTATTTTCTTCTACCATTCGGTCTAAAGCGCTTTGAATTCTATCTACTACCGTATTTGTTAAGTGGGTATATATAGTGGTAGTTTTGATATTTGCATGTCCCAAAACTGTTGTTTATATCTAATATCTGTGCCGTTTTCTAACAAATGTGTTGCAAAACTGTGCCAAAGATTATGAATACTAGCAACTTTGATTGTTGTACTATAAACAGCCAACAAATAACTTCTCAAAAACCCAATAAGTCTATAATCGCCCCGATGTAGCGGTATCCTTTTTTTGGTTTTTGAAAAAAACCAAAAAAAGATATAGCGTGCAGCGGGACGGGTGCTGTGTGGTACGGGTGGTGTGCGCCAAAAGAAGAAAAAAAATGATTGTTAAACGTTCGTTAAACTGTTTTTGGGCAATCAAAATAGTATTAATTTTACTTCAAATTTTTAAAACCTATCAAAATGAAAAAATTTGGAAGTTTGTTTTTGGTTGCTTTGTTGGGTGGTTTTGTAGCCTTGGCTGCCTACATCTGCTTTTTTGAGAATGGCTTTGCGCCACGTTCAATCGTGTCTATGGCACCGTCTAATCATTTTCAGAATGTGGGTCTTGGTGCCGAAAACATAGATTTTACGACTGCTGCAGACAAGGCTATTCACACGGTGGTGCACGTCAAAAATGTGTCTTATCGTGAGGTTTCAAATCCTGTAATGGCGTTCTTTTATGGCTATCGTGGGGCGCAGCAGCAAGAGCAGGTGGGCACGGGATCTGGTGTGATTATATCTGAAGACGGCTATATTGTGACCAATAATCATGTGATAAATGGGGCTTCGGATATCGAAATAACCCTAAACAACAAAAAAGCCTATCATGCCAAACTTATTGGCACCGATGCCAAAATGGATATTGCGTTGCTCAAAATTGATGCCGATCAAAAACTGCCTTATTGCTCGTTTGCAGATTCTGATGCCGTCAAGATTGGCGAGTGGGTGCTTGCCGTTGGTAATCCATACAACCTCACCTCGACCGTTACGGCCGGAATTGTGTCTGCCAAAGCCCGAAATCTGGATACCAATGGTATGCAATCTTTTATTCAGACGGATGCTGCCGTAAATCCTGGTAATAGTGGTGGCGCATTGGTCAATACGCATGGAGAGTTGATCGGCATCAACACCATGATATCGTCGCAAACGGGTTCTTATATAGGCTATTCGTTTGCGGTGCCCTCCAATATCACCCGCAAGATTATCGAAGATATTATGGAGTTTGGCAATGTGCAGCGGGGCACCCTTGGCATCGAGGGCGGCGAGCTCAACGATATGATTTCAAAAGAATTGGGCGTCAATAGAAGCGAAGGTTTTTTTGTCAAAAAAGTGAACAAAAATTCGGGCTCCGAGAAAGCTGGGATTCAAAAAGGCGATATTATCATCAAAATCGACAACCAACAAGTAAGCACTTTTGCCGAATTAACGGGTTATATCAACACAAAAAGACCAAACGACACGGTTCAAATTTCGATTCTTAGAAAAAATGAAACCTTGGTTTTGCCTGTTGTTTTGTCAAAAAATGATGTGATTTCGACCGAGTTCAAGGGCTTGGAATTAGAAAACATCAACGCATCAGATAAGAAAAAATATAGAATCGACTATGGCGTAAAAATTAAAAACCTCAACAACGACAAACTCAATAACTATACAAACGACCTCAAGGGCGGTATCATCTTGAGTATCGCAAACAACAAAGCCGTTGATATTGAATCGGTTTCAAAAACGATTTCAAACATCGACGAAAGTCAAAGCGTTCAAATAGAATTGATTACAACAAACGGTCAAGTGGTAAGATTGATTTTGTAGTCACAGTTGTTTGCCTATTTAATGAAAGGCCAGTCTAAAAAATTTAGATTGGCTTTTTTTTTTACAACACACCAACCGTTTTCATACATGCAATCATGCTATCAAAAGTACGCTGAATATCGTGATCCAAACCTATCGAAAACCGAATAAGCCCTGCTGTCAAGCCCATTTGCGCCTGCTCTTCGATCGAAATTTCGCTCGATGTCGAAGTGCCGGGTGCACTAAAAAGCGTTTTATAAAATCCTAAACTAACCGCCAAATAGCCCAAATTTTGAGCCTGCATGAGTTCCATCAACGCATTTGCTTTGTCCAACGAGCCTGCATCAACGGTCAACATGCCGCCAAAACCAAATTCTGGATTAATCATCGAAGCATACAATTGATGACTTGGGTGGCTTGCCAATCCGGGATAAACCGTCTTCACACCCGATTTTTCAAACCCATTTGCCAAAAATTGGGCATTAAAACTATGTTGCTTGATGCGAATAGGCAACGTTCTCAAATTCTTGAGCACACTTGCCGATCTAAAACTGTCCATCGTAGGGCCCAAAAGCATACTCGCACCCGTATTCACATTTTTCAAACTATTGATAAAATCCTGACTTCCACAAGTCACGCCGCCAAGGGTATCACTGCTTCCGTTGATATATTTTGTCAAAGAATGAATCACTACATCTGCACCCAAAATAGATGGCGAAACAGACAGCGGCGAAAAAGTATTATCAACCACCAACTGCAACCCATGACGCTTGGCAATCTCGGCCAAACCTGCAATATCTGCCACTTCAAGCAGCGGATTACTCACCGTTTCGCAATACAAAACCCGTGTCGATGGCAAAATAGCAGCCTCAACGATGTCTAATTTTGTAATATCAACAAAGCTCGTTTGAATACCCAATCGGGGTGCAAAATTTTTCAAAAACGCAAAAGTTCCACCATAAATCGTGCGGCTCGAAACCACATGATCGCCCGTTCCACATAGCTGCAGCAGCACCGCCGTGATAGCACCCATACCAGATGCCGCCACATTTGCCGCCTCGGTGCCCTCCATCGCAGCCATCGCCTGATCCAGATATAAATTGCTTGGCGAGGTGTGACGCGAATACAAATAGCAACCCTCGGTATTGCCCTCAAAAGTGTCCAACATCGTTTTGGTCGACAAAAAAGTATAAGTAGAACTATCTGAAATAGAAGGGTTTACACCCCCAAATTCGCCAAAAAATTGTAAATCCTGAATCGCATTAGCTGGTTTAAAAGTCATCATATATCCTATTAAATTATTATTATTTTTTGAAGCTATTTCCTGCTTTACGTTCCAATCTTTTGTTCAAAAACCTTTTTTTCTACAAATTGGCAGGAGCTTCCGTTGGTCGCTCTGCCAATTCAAGAAAAAAATAGGTTTTTTCTCAAAAGGATTCCCACTGCAATCAGGGCTATGGCACTCCGTTTTCAACATCAAAGAACAATTATACAAGACAATTATCCAATACAAATCAACAAAATCAAACAAAAAAACCAATATAATAATTATATTTAGTTTTTTTATCTAAATTTACCATCAAAATACAAATTTTTTAGAAAAATTAACAATGGATCAAACCGACAAAAATCTACTCAAACTATTGCAAACAGATTGCAAAAAATCGACCAAAGCTTTGGCCATCAAACTCAATTTGTCTGTTACAGCCGTTTATGAACGCATCAAAAAATTAGAACGCGACAACGTGATCAAAAAATACGTTGCCCTACTCGATAGACAAAAAGTAGATAAAGGTTTTGTAGTTTTCTGCCATCTCAAATTGGTGCAGCACACCATCGAATTTCTAACCACTTTTGAGCAGCAAGTAACCCAACTCAACGAAGTTTTAGAGTGCCACCATGTTTCTGGCGATTATGATTATATTCTAAAAATATACGTCAAAGATATGGCCGCCTATCGCGAATTTTTGGTCAACAAGCTCACAACTCTTCATCATATTGCAAGCACCCACAGTATTTTTATGATTTCCGAAGTAAAAAACACCAATATTATAACGTTATAAAAAGACCAGAAAAATTTGGTGTTATCTTATAAAGTATTCAAAATTGATGCCATTTCCATTTGAATTTTTTCGGCCTCAAATCTAGCTTTTTCGGCAAAATCGAGCCCGTCAGACGCATATAAAATCGCACGAGAAGCGTTTATCAGCAACCCAATATTTTGGTTTAGCCCATACTCACAAACGGCTTTCAGGCTTCCGCCCTGCGCACCCACACCCGGAACAAGCAAAAAGGAATTGGGCACAATTTGTCTAATTTTTTTAAAATATTCGGCCTTCGTTGCTCCAACAACATACATCAATCGATCTGCATTTTTCCAACTTTTGGAAGTTTCCAAAACCTGTTCAAACAAGGCATTATCTTCAATATTTTTGGTCTGAAAATCAAAAGCACCCTCGTTTGAAGTCAATGCCAACAAAACGGCAAACTTATTTTCAAAACCCAAAAACGGTTCTACAGAATCTTTGCCCATATATGGCGCAACTGTAACACTATCAAAATCCATGTTTTCAAAAAAAGCCTTGGCATACATTCGAGAAGTATTGCCAATATCGCCACGTTTGGAATCGGCAATCGTAAAAATTTCTGGATGATTATCATTAAGATATTCAATGGTTTTTTGTAAAGAAATCCAACCTTTGTAACCAAAAACTTCATAGAAAGCAGTATTTGGTTTGTAGGCAACTGCCAAATGATGTGTTGCATCAATAATGGCCTTGTTGAACTCAAAAATAGGATCATCAAAATTCAAAAAATGTTTCGGAATGAGATCCAAATCTACATCTAACCCTATACAAAGAAACGATTTTTTGTGTCTAATTTGAGCTTCTAAATACGAAATTGTCATTTTTTTAATTTTGGCAAATTTACAAAAATCAAATCATTTTTTGAATTCATTTACGAAAAATCAAACTTTAAAGTTTAAAAAACGTAATTTTGCACACTTTCAAAACAACAGAAACTGCAATACTATGAGAACCAAATCGTTAAAGAAAAACAAAATCAATGTCATCACACTCGGTTGTTCCAAAAATGTGTATGATAGTGAAGTGCTCATGGGACAATTGCGAGCCAGTGGCAAAGAGGTGACACACGAGGCGCCAGCCGAAGAAGAAGGCAATATCATTGTCATCAACACCTGTGGTTTTATCGATAATGCCAAAGCCGAATCTGTAAATATGATTTTGGAATATGCCCAAAAAAAAGAACAGGGTTTGGTGGACAAAGTTTTTGTAACAGGTTGCTTGTCTGAACGTTACAGACCAGATTTAGAAAAAGAAATTCCAAACATTGATCAATATTTTGGCACTACAGAATTGCCCCAACTACTCAAAGCACTTGGAGCAGATTATAAACACGAACTCCTTGGCGAACGCCTCACCACCACTCCAAAAAATTATGCTTATCTCAAAATTGCCGAAGGCTGTGACAGGCCGTGCAGTTTTTGCGCTATCCCACTGATGCGTGGCAAACACGTTTCTCAAACCATAGAAAAATTAGTAAAAGAAGCGCAGGGTTTGGCCAAAAACGGCGTCAAAGAATTGATTTTAATCGCTCAAGATTTGACCTATTATGGTTTAGACATTTACAAAAAACGCAACCTTGGCGAGCTCCTCGAAGCATTAGTTCAAGTTGATGGTATCGAATGGATAAGATTGCACTATGCTTTTCCGACGGGTTTTCCGATGGATGTGTTAGCAATAATGAAGCGCGAACCAAAAATTTGTAACTATATTGATATTCCGCTACAACACATAGCAGACCCAATCTTGAAATCGATGCGACGTGGCACCACACAAGCCAAAACAACCAAGTTGTTGCAAGATTTTAGAGCAGCCGTTCCCGGAATTGCCATCAGAACAACCCTTATTGTGGGTTATCCCGGCGAAACCCAAGAAGATTTTGAAACTTTGAAAGACTTTGTACAACAAACAAAGTTTGATAGAATGGGCTGTTTTGCCTATTCTCACGAAGAAAACACACATGCCTATTTGCTCGAAGATGATGTTCCGGCACAAGTAAAGCAGGATCGTGCCAACGAAATTATGGAGCTTCAATCTCAAATATCGTGGGATTTGAACCAGCTCAAAGTTGGGCAGGTTTTCAACTGTATAATCGACCGCAAAGAAGGAGGTCACTTTGTAGGTCGAACCGAGTTTGATAGCCCCGATGTTGACAACGAAGTTTTGATTGATGCTACGAAATATTATCTAAAAACAGGCGAATTTGTAAATATCAAAATTATTGAAGCCACAGAATTTGATCTTTATGGGGAACCAATTGCTGAAAAATAGATTTAAAACCCACCATTTGTATTTCAACAATTGTGGCTGTGATTCAAATTTATTCAGTGTCTTTTCGCCATTTTTTGGTTTGTTCAAAAACGTTTTCTAAAATGCGTACTTCTACTTCGTCAAAATCAATATGCCGTCTTGACATTACAATTCTTGCGGTTTCAAAAGCCTTTTTGGTGATATAAGTTGAAAATCCCGAAGCACCACCCCAAGAAAAACTTGGGATAAAATTACGAGGAAATCCGCTACCAAAAATGTTGCTGCTTACCCCAACGACAGTGCCGGTATTAAACATCGTATTGATCCCGCATTTGCTATGATCGCCCATCATCAAGCCGCAAAATTGAAGCCCCGTTTTGGCAAAATTTTCCGTTTCATAACTCCATATTTTTACTTCCTCATAATTATTTTTCAGGTTCGAGTTGTTGCTATCGGCACCAATATTGCACCATTCGCCAAGCACAGAATTGCCCAAAAAGCCATCGTGTCCTTTGTTAGAATACCCAAAAAGCACCGAGTTATTTACCTCACCACCAATGCGACAATGCGGCCCAACAGTAGTGGCACCATAGACTTTTGTGGCCAATTTTACTTGCGCTTCTTCGCAAAGCGCAAATGGCCCACGAATTACGCTCCCCTCCATAATCTCGGCATTTTTTCCAATGTATATAGGGCCTGTTGAGGCGTTTAATGTTACAAATTCTAAACGAGCTCCTTGTTCTACAAAAATATTTTCGGGAGCAATAGCATTTACACTTTTTGGAATTTTTTGAGAACTTCTATCAGCCGTCAAAAACTCAAAATCATCCCGAATAGCTTGATCATTTTTTGCAAAAATATCCCAACAATGTTCTACTGTCAGACAGTCTGTAGTCAATTCTATAATTTCATAATGATCAAAATCTACTTCTTCTTGTGTTTCTTCTGTATAAAATGCTACAACATCATCTGCTCTAAAAATAGCTTGATTGGGTTGTAAATTTTCGATCATTTCTACCAAAATGGGAGTAGGCAAAAACGAAGCGTTTATCATTACATTGATTTCCATTTCTACCATCGGAAACTTTTCCGACAAATATTCCTCTGTTAAAGTTGTAGTAGTTGACCCCAAATATTTCTCCCATTTTTCTCTAATAGTTAGGATTCCAATACGAATATCGGCAACGGGTCTTGTAAATGTAAAGGGCAAAAGTGCCGTTCTGGCTGGGCCGTCAAAAAGGATATAATTCATTTTATTTTTGTTTTGTATAGCGGTATGGCAAGCATTTTTTTTCAAAATTAATAAAATTTTTGGTATAAAACGCAAAAAACCTCTCAAATTGAGAGGTCTTTGGTATGATTTGCGTATGCTTATTTAATGTGCTTGGCATATTTGGTTTTAAACTTGTCAATTCGACCTGCGGTGTCGATAAGTTTTGATTTTCCAGTATAAAAAGGATGAGAAGTTCTTGAAATCTCCATTTTTACAACCGGATATTCAACTCCTTCATAAGTAATGGTTTCTTTTGTAACGGCTGTAGATTTTGTGATGAAAACATCTTCATTTGACATATCTTTAAAAGCTACTAATCTGTAATTCTCTGGGTGAATTCCTTTTTTCATGGTTTTTCGTTTTGAATGATTTGTTGTTGTGATGCTTTTTAAAAAAGGTATCAACACCGCCTCATTTTTGTTTATTTTATGTTTTATTTTTAGCCTGCAAATATACACTTTTATTTGAATGCTGCAATATTTTGCAGGTTTTTTTTTCTTTATTAATTTAAACCAAAAAATGCACAAAATTCATATATTTGTAAAAATTAATTTTAAAAATGATACTTATGGAAAATACAAACGCGCCTTCAAAATCTTATTTGCAATTTGGTGTATTATTTGGAATAATTATGGTGCTTATGTTCGTGGTTACCTATATATCAGGTATAGACGTGATGAAAGACAAGGCTTTGGCTACTACATCAAGTATTTTTAACTACATTATCCTGCCACCATTATTCATATATTTGGGTTGTAATGCCTTCAAAAAAGAAAATAACGGATACGTTTCGTTTATAGAATGTCTCAAAATTGGGGTTTCGATTGTGTTTGTGGCAGCCCTAGTTTTAGGAATTTTCAACATAGCTTTTAATTTTATTTTTCCAGAATTTATGGATAGTATATTGAAGAATAGCAAACAAATTATGTTAGAACAAGATCCAAATCTAACTTCAGAGCAAGTAGAAATGGCACTTTCTATGGCACGCAAATTTTCGGCATGGTATATCAGTTTGCCAATGACACTAGTTGTATTCTCATTTTTGGGATTAGTCTATTCGTTGATTATTGGTTTGATTGTCAAAAATGACAATCCACAATTTTAATAAATGCAGCTATCGATTATTATTCCGTTGCTCGATGAGTCGGGCTCACTAACAGAATTGCACACCCTATTGCTTTCGGTGATGCAAAAGGAAGGCTATAGCTATGAAATTTTTTTTATAGACGATGGGAGCAAAGACAATTCGTGGTCGATTATTGAAAAATTAGCCTCACAAAACAACCAAATTCATGGAATTAGATTTCTAAAAAATTATGGTAAATCACAAGCTTTGCACGCCGGTTTTGCCCGTGCAAAAGGAGATGTAGTCATTACGATGGATGCAGATTTGCAAGACAATCCCGAAGAAATACCCGGATTGATCGCAATGATTTTAAAACAAAACTTCGATTTGGTTTCCGGCTGGAAAAAGAAACGCTATGACGCTGTTTTTGCCAAGAATTTGCCCTCAAAACTCTTTAATTGGGCAGCTAGACGCACCTCGGGAGTGCAATTACACGACTTTAATTGCGGACTAAAAGCCTACAAAAACGCAGTTGTAAAAAACATTGAAGTCTCCGGCGAAATGCACCGTTATATTCCGGTTTTGGCCAAGAATGCTGGGTTCGAAAAAATCGGCGAAAAAATTGTCAAACACCAAGCCCGAAAATATGGAGACACAAAATTTGGTATGGAAAGATTTTTAAACGGATTTCTGGATTTGATTACAATTTGGTTTTTGTCACGATTTGGCAAACGACCCATGTATTTGTTTGGCGCATTGGGATCGATAATGTTTTGTATTGGTTTTTTCTCGGCCGGATTTATTGGATTCATGAAATTGTACAAACTTTATCACGACTTGCCCTATGATTTGGTTACCAATAATCCGTGGTTTTATATTTCGCTCGCCACAATGATTATTGGCACACAGCTATTTTTGGCAGGCTTTTTGGGCGAGTTAGTCCTAAAAAGCAAGAACAATGAAGATCGCTATAAAGTAATCGCCGAGCTATAACAGCATTCAAAAAGCAGGTGTTTTTTTTACAAATCATCCCCAAAAAGCCCAAACAAGTTACTACTATTCTTTTTTTTTTGGCGCACATCGCCCGTCCTGCACACCACCTGTCCCGCTGCACGCTATATCTTTTT
>JANNBA010000182.1:0-30874 GCA_031384845.1 Bacteroidota bacterium | reverse complement strand
GTTAACCGTTAATGGTTGCCCAAACAAAGTAGTTAGTTTTCAAAGTCTGCTTCATAGTTTTGCTACTCATTCGCTGGAAAATGATGTAGATATACGATTAATACAAGATTTATTGGGGCACAGCAGCAGCAAAACCACAACCATCTACACACACCTTAGCAGTAAAATAGTAGCTAAAATACAAAGTCCACTAGACCAGATAGTAAACAAGCTAAACAAAAAAGATGATTTTAAAAAAAATTAAGAATTGCTTATATCTAAAAAAATAATCCTATTTTTGATAAATATTTGAAAGTGCAATCAACATAAAAAAATGTTAAAAACGCAAGAACTTTCGTGTATTTACTAGTTAGTGGCAAGCCATCAAAAAAATAACAAAAAATGAAAAAAATTACATTATTATTGGCTATTTTTTCTCTTATTTCTTGTAAAAGTGTTGATAATTCTATATTTACTATAAATGAAAATAGTGAATTAAATTTCTACAGAGTTACTGATAAAAGTGAAAATTTATTTGGGCAAGATTCAGTTGTAGTGCCAAAATTTTTTGAAGAACTAATGTTTGAAAGTCTTCCTGAACAACTTCCGACTGAAAGTGAAATTAAATCGATTGAAAAATTTTATAAAAAAATTGATCTAAATAAGAAATCAAAAATGGAAATTGCAGAAATTTTAAATGAAGCAGATTTTCCAATTAGCAAAGCCACATTTGAACTTGGAAATATGTGCGCACCAGTTTATAGAGATATATTGATATTCAAAGAAAAAGGGAAAGTAACTGCATTTGCAAAGATTTGTTTATCGTGTTATAAAAATTATGTGATTTTGGGAGAAAATCAATTTGTAAACACTGAAATTAAATATGAGGAAATACATAAACTTTTAGACAATTTGGCCAGCCACTAAAAGCCAGAGTTTCGTTGGGCTTGAAAAGCCAACAATGAAACTCCGGTTGAACGGAACCGTCAATTTTATTACCTCTGTGCTTATCATAAAGTTTTCTGTCCATTTCGCAGCCGTTATTGTACCTCTTTTTAATGGTGTGTGATTTTCAATTTTATCGCAATTTTAGTGTTGCTTTTGGGTATATTAGCTTTATCCTAATCGAGTATAAATCAGTCCAAAATCTTTGACTTTATTGACCAACCATTTTCCAAAAAAAATTGAAGGATCAAAAGCTTTAAGAAAAAATCCTTGATTTGTCAAAAAAAAGCTGATTTTGTTAATCTATTTTAGATTCCTTTTAAAAAAAATAAAAATTCGTTGAGCAATCTGATTCTAAAAATCAAATTTTGAAATCAAATTGCTTTTCTACTTTTATGGGTTAAAAAAAGTAGTTTTTTGAAGGATCTATGATCAATCTACACACTCCATCAGTAGCAAATCGCCAGATTGATGTTCTATACTTATTAATCCGTCTTGTGCAACGTGATTGCTATTTCCAGATTTGTAACCCATTGACAAGTTGTCATTATTGAGCTCATAAAACAAATTTGAAGTTGTTATTCCGACAACATTTCCTACGGGAATAAGCGAAATTATGGTGTCTTTGACATACCACTTTTTAAATTTTTTGGGCAACAGAAAAATTTTGGAATAATCGTCGAGAATCACAATTTTGATTAAATTTCGATAACGGACAATATTTGTGATATTCGAAATACAGTGATCTGCCCGTTTTCCGGTGGCCCAAACCACGTTGACAGCAGGAATTTTTTTGTCGATCAAATAATCAAAGGCCTTTTCCAAATCAGTTTTGTCTTGATCTATAATTTTTACAATTTCGATCGGGTGCTGGTTTTTTTGGTAATAAGCAAAGTCAAAATCTCGATCAAAATCGCCCAACAATACATCAACTTTTATATCAAGGTGCATTACTCGCTGTATGGCTGCGTCCAAAACAATCACAAATGGGGACCATTCTAGTAGCTGACCTAATAATTCGGCGTCGCAAGGCTCACCGTTTGCGATGATTAATGCCGGTTCTTGATCTTCACGAACAATATGATGGGATGACATTTGATGAAAATTAATATTATTTTATGGTATAATTGATGGTTGAGGTTTCGCTCAAACTAAAGTATCCTAAAGGATAATTGTTTATATTTGTGTTGTTTACTACATTTCCGCGAACGGTTGCAGAGGGCGAACTAAATGGCGCTCCGCCAGAATTCCCTGCAATATTAAGCAAAATTCGTAAATAATTAAAATGTTGTTTTGAGATTCCAAAGTGGGTAATCGCTACTTTATCCTCTTTTTCTAGCTTATCATTTCTAGAAAGACTAAAAAAAGTATTGCCGTTAAAAAAAGTATCTAACCCTACAAAATAATCTATTTTTGGAGTGTCTAAATAATCGTGTCTAAACAAATAAAAATTTTCTTCGTTGGCTGGATCAACAAAAAAAGTTTTCAACGCTATTGAATTACCAAGTATTCCGCCCTCATTATTTTGTACCAAATCTGTGATTGGAGCTACAGATTTCATTTTTTCGGTAGCGGTATAAGTTTGACCATCGTGAATAATCGTAAGGGTATAAGACTCCTCAATTTCTGGAATAAAATCTGTACAAATATACTCGCCTGGCTTGTCCTTTTCATAAAAACTAAAAACCATATTATCGCTATTTGTAATATATACAGAGGCATTTGAAACGGTGGGAACTTGATTTGCATAAAAATCAGTTGTGGTGGTCAAAAATATTTTTTGATTGTTACCTTGGGCATTTTTTTCCCAATTTATAAACGCATCAACAACCAATTTTGGTGGTGCTATATCCAATTCTACTGGTATAACTTCTTGACAACCAATTGTTAATATCAAAAAAAAGCTGGTTAGAATCCAATGTTTATTTTTCATTTTTTAAAATTTAAAATTATAACTTACCGCGGGTATTATTCCAAAAATAGACGTTTTTATTGCCTCATTTACACCTGTTTCTTTATTTTGTTTAAACGAAATTGATGCAGCATTGCGGCGGTTATAAAGATTATAAATACTAAAAACCCACTCTGATTTCCAGTTTCGATTGTCATTCTTTTTTGGGGTCAAAGTGGCCGAAATATCAAGGTGGTGATATGCCGGTAAACGATTTTGATTGCGCAAACCAAAACTAGGAATTATAGAATTCAAATATTCATATTGTGAATTTGGAAAGGTCGAGGGTTGTCCAGATTGTAGCGCAAAATTGGCACCAAACGACCACTTTTTGTTCAAATTATAACTCGTTGTGATAGCCAAATTGTGCAATTTGTCGTAGGCAGTATTGTACCAATTTCCGCTATTGATACCAATTTCAGTTGCATTTCTTCCGGGTGTTTGTTGTTCAGATTTTGACAATGTGTAAGAAATCCACCCTGTTAAATCACCATTGTTTTTGCGCAACAACATTTCCAGCCCAAAAGCCCTCAACTGACCGTTTAGAATGATTTGTTCGACGGCTTTGTTGGCTACCAAATTGGCACCGTCAATATAATCAATTCTGTTTTGAATTTTTTTGTAAAAAGTTTCAAGCTCCAATGAGTATTCGTCATTTTTGAAATTTTTAAAATAACCCAACGCTACTTGATCTGCAATTTGTGGTTTTATATAGTTGTCACTTGGCATCCATACATCGAGTGGTGTTGGTGAAGAGGTGTTTGAAACCAGCTGCAAATACTGCGCCATTCGATTATAACTAATTTTAACAGATTGATTGTCATCAAGTTGATAGCTTGCGGCAAAGCGCGGTTCTAATGTGTTATAACTTTGAATTAATTGATTTTTGCCAAAAAAACGGGTCGAAATCGGGGTTGCTTTTTCATAAATTTGCTGCTCTGTATTGAAAATTACAGGTTCGTCATTTTCGTAATAATTAACAGTTGATTCGCCCAAACGATAAAACATACTGTATCGTAAGCCATAATTAATGGCAAAGTTGTTGGTGATTTTTTGTTCTATATCTGCATAAATAGCGGGTTCAAAAGCATATTTTTTGTCTAATTGTTCAAAATTTATTCCAGACAAAGCATCGGCAGGCTTTATAGTTCCTGGATTAAAACGGTAATAAATACTATTGATACCAAAATTTAATTTTAATTTATCTGAAACATAAGATTTAAAATCGTATTTGACATTTACATTTTGAATTCCTGAGTCCCATTTGAAACCCACAAAATCCAAATCTAAACCATAATAATAATCACTATAAATAAGGGACAAATTTGAAAATAATTTGTCAGAGAACAAATGATTCCAACGCAAATTTAAGGTTGCGTTTCCGTATGTATTTGTAAAACTTTTGTTTAGCTGAAATACATCACGCCCAAAATATCCAGAGAGATACAAATTGTTATTTGGGTCTATTTTATAGCTCAATTTTGTATTCAAATCATAAAAATAAGCGGCATTGTTTTTTTGTTTTTCGGATAATTTCAAAAAAAGGTGCGCATACGATGACCTTCCTCCCACCAAAAATGAACCTTTATTTTTCACAATCGGACCTTCAACCAAAAGCCTGCTCGAAATTATTCCGATACCACCATTGAAACTTAATTTTTTGCTGTTTCCATCTTTTTGATAAATATCCAAAACAGAAGAAGCACGTCCGCCAAATCGTGCCGGGATTCCACCCTTATAAAGTTTTAGATCTTTGATCGCATCGGGATTAAAAACAGAAAAAAAACCAAAAACGTGGGACGAATTGAAAATTGTAGCTTCGTCTAATAATATCAAGTTTTGGTCGGCTCCACCACCACGGACATTAAATCCTGAGGCACCTTCACCCGCATTTGTAACCCCCGGAAGCAGAAGAATAGATTTCAAAACATCAACTTCGCCAAGCACAACAGGCATTCTTTTGATGGTTGAAATGGCTAATTTGTTCACACTCATTTCTGGTTTCCGAGTATTTGTTGTTGTTTTTTCCGATACCACTACTTCTTTTAAGGCTACTCCAGTTTCTTCTAGCTTGATGTTTTGTTTGGTATTTTTGTCTAAATTTAGAACAAAATTCATCGTTTGAAATCCAATATAACTTACTATAATTTGATATTCGCCTTTGGGCAATGTGATCGAATAAAAACCATACTCGTTTGTGGAGACTACCGCATTGATGTTGGCTACCAAAACATTTACACCAATTATAGTTTCGTTGTTTTTGAAATCATAAACGATACCGCTCAAAGTGAATCTTTCTTGAGAAAAACCTAATAATGAGTAACTTATAAATAAAAATACAATTATTTTTTTAAAAAATTTCATAAAAGTTAACATTTTTAATAAGCAACAAATTTGGGTGATAAAAAATAGATGTTCATCAAAACAAATGTTAATCTATCGTTAATTTTTTAGGGCAAATCTTTCAAAAATGCAAACAATTTGTCCACCGGCAATCCCATAATATTGGTATAAGAACCTTCTATTTTTGAAACACCAACAAACCCAATCCATTCTTGCACTCCATAAGCACCGGCTTTGTCAAAAGGCATATATTCATTGATATAAAAATCGATCATTTCGTTATTCAGTTGATGAAAACTGACTTTTGTAATGTCGTGAAACAAAGTTGTTTTCAACTTGGTTTTGATACAAACCGAACTTATCACTTCGTGGGTTTTTCCAGATAATGACGCTAAAATTTGTGTGGCTTCAACTGCATTTTTTGGTTTGCCCAAAGCATTGTTTTCAAACCAAACTATTGTATCGCTAGTGATCAAAATATCATTGTCTAGGAGCTCATTTTCAAATTCCTTGGCTTTCAAAATGGCTAAAAAATCAGTAATTTCAACCGATTTTAAATCTTTTGGATAATCCTCCACCACTTCTTTGACCCGAATTTCAAATTTTAGACCCAAATCTCTCAAAAATTGTTGTCTTCGTGGTGATCCTGAGGCCAATATTAGATTGTATTTTGCTAATTTTTTGTCAAGCATTATATTTGATATTTAATGTGATTATCATTACAGAAAATATCCCAAAAAACAATACTAATTTTAGGACACTGCTCAAATGGTGGAAATCTGATTGCGTTTTGGATTTTGATAATTGTAAACAAAAATAAAGCAATGGTGACAATACAAAAATAATTTGATAGAATGCCGAGGCGATTAGATTGTTTTTAAAATAATATTCATAACAATAATAAAATAGATAAATGATAATGATACTACTCAAAATCAATACAAATCCGATTGTTTTTGAAACTCCAATTATTATTGGCAAAGTGCTAATTGATTGTTGTTTATCTCCATTTATATCTTCCAAATCTTTAATAATTTCTCTGATTAAATTGATAAGAAATGCGAAAAAAGCATAATCTAAAATAATTTGAAAAAGGGTAGCTATCAATGGTTGATTTTCGAGATTTATAATGGGATACAAATCAAATATTGGAATTATGATAACAGAAAATGCAATTAAAATGGCAATAATCAGATTTCCAATCAACACAATTTGTTTAAAAGTTGTGGCGTATAAATAGAGTACAATCGAAATTATAATAAATACTGAAGCGAAATTTGGTTTTTGAATGCTAT
This sequence comes from Bacteroidota bacterium, assembly GCA_031384845.1. Lineage (GTDB taxonomy): Bacteria > Bacteroidota > Bacteroidia > Flavobacteriales > Flavobacteriaceae > Flavobacterium. The sequence goes on along the minus strand of JANNBA010000182.1, from coordinate 24,361 downwards.
TTGAAATTATAAAACCCGCAATCACACCCACAATATTTAACGTAAAATAGGCGTTATATGCCATTTTTTCGGAAATTGATCCGCCAATTAGACCAAAATTTTTTTGATTTATAGCATCTGTTTCTTGGTCTATCAGATTATTAATCAAATATCCTGCTCCTGCAATACAAACCGTAGAAATTACTAAAAGTGCAAATTGCCAATTATGTAGCGCAAGTGCAAACGGTTGAATACTCAAAAAACCATAATGAAACAAGCATTGCATCAAGGCAATCATCAATAGATTTTGAAACCGGATAAGTTTTAAAAATGAAATTACCATCGCTTTTTCGGCCTACTATTTGTGTAAAGTGTGTACCCTCTTCATCGAAATACTTTCTGGCGGATGCAAAACCATTGGAAACTTCTCGATTTTAACCGAGCTACTGTCCAATCCAAATGCTTGCTCCTCGGAAAGGCTCAATTTTTTGATGAAAAAATAAGTGTTCATCACTATTTTTTCATGCCATCTCATATCGCTATCATTGGATAGAAATTTTTCGGACAATACAAATTTAAAATCACCCAAAATATTGTTTCTACTCAATGATTCATAGCGACTTGTGATGTCAACTTCGCCATTTTTAACCATATCTTTCACTACTTCTTTGAACATAATATTGATTTTGGTAGGCTCTCTAAAACCCAAATTAAAATCAACTCTTATTATATCATCCTTCGAGATTTCTGTAACTTTGTATTCTATGTTATAAGGTTCGTTCAAAATATTGACATGCAAAAACCAATATATATCGGCTCTTTTTGGTCGTTTCTGCAATATAGAATACAACACTTTTTCTTCTATTTCGTCAGATCGATTCGCATTTGTCATATACACCAAATGCGTAGCGTATTTTGGTATCGATAAATCAGAGCTTAACTCGATCAAAACTTTCTTATAATCAGCAATTTTGACTAATTTGGTGTACGTTTTACTGATTTTTTTGGCTATAAACCAAGTTGCCATTATTCCTATAAGAATAAGTGCAATAATCAGTGTTACATAGCCGCCGTGCATAAACTTATTTGAATTTGCAACCAAAAAACTCAATTCAATCAACATATAAACCGTGATAATTGGGGCTATAAAATACCATTTTATCCTTTTCATAATCATAAAATAATTCAGCAAAATAGTAGTCATAATCATACACAAAACAATCGCCAAACCATAAGCTCCCTCCATTTTGCTAGATTCTTCAAAATGCCAAACCACCATAATACATCCTGCCAATAACAACCAATTTAGTGACGGAATATAAATTTGACCTTTTAATTCTGTAGGATATTTTATCGCTACTTTTGGCCAAAAATTAAGACGCATCGCTTCATTTATAAGCGTAAAGGAACCACTAATGAGAGCTTGCGATGCAATCACGGCAGCCAAAGTTGCAATTGTGATTCCCGCGGGTTGAAACCAACTTGGCATCACCAAATAAAAAGGATTTCCGTTGGCACCGCCCAAACTCATCAAGGTTTCGCCTTCATGACTTATAAGATAAGCCGCCTGACCAAAATAGTTCAGCACCAACATCGTTTTTACAAAAATCCAGCTCACACGAATATTTTTCCGACCACAGTGCCCCATATCCGAATATAGTGCTTCGGCACCCGTTGTACACAAAAAAACAGCCCCTAATACATAAAATCCTTCCGGATGAATCATCAATAACTCATAAGCATAATAAGGATTTATAGCCTTAAAAACCGCCAAATGATTTGCTATTTGTGAAATTCCCAAAACACCCAACATCGAAAACCAAATAAGCATCATCGGAGCAAAAAATTTGCCAACCAGATTGGTGCCAAATTGCTGTATAGAAAACAAAAAAACCAAAATGCCAATCACAATCGGAACCGTATCAATATTAGGATAGTACGTTCGCAAGCCTTCAACAGCAGACGAAACCGAAATTGGCGGTGTGATAATCCCATCAGCCAAAAGGGCACTACCTCCAATAATAGCCGGCACAATCAGCCATTTCACTTTGGTTCGCTTTACCAAGGCAAATAGCGCAAAAATGCCTCCCTCGCCATTATTATCGGCCGTAAGCGTCATCAACACATATTTGAGCGTAGTTTGAAGCGTTAATGTCCAAAAAATACACGAAATCCCGCCCAAAACAATATCTGAAACAATAGGATGTGTGCCAATAATAGCCTTCATTACATACAAAGGCGATGTACCAATATCTCCATAAATAATCCCCAAAGTGATTAATAAACCTCCAAACGACAATTTGTTCAACTGACTTTTATGTGAATTACTCATAAAATATATTTTTAGGATGCAAATTTAATTATTTTATTTGAATTAAAAACAAAGTTGCAACATTACTTTCAGCACCCAAAAAACCCACTCAAATCTACCCATTTCATTTCTTTTTTTTTGGCGCACAACATAAGGAATCATACACCACCTGTCCCGCTGCACGCTATATCTTTTTGGATTTTCTGAAAAAGAAAATCCAAAAAGGATGCCGCTGCATCAGGGCGATTTCAGAGGTATAGATTCATCAAGACAAAGCGCAGAAAGCATGAAGTATTAGCTATTAGCTATTGATTATCAAGTAAAATAAAACAACACAGCGAAAAACCAAGACACCAAAGAAATTGTAAATAGTTGTTTGATCTAAAAAATTCACAATAAATAAAAAATCAAAATCATTTTTAATTTATATTTCTGTTTTGCTGTTTTTAATATGAATAATTCCATAAATCAACAAAAATAGCATCAATATCGAACTTATCAACGCAATCAAACTGCCTGTTTTGACAACTTGTGGTTCAAACTTAAACTCAATTTTGTGTTTGCCTGCCGGAATAATCATCGCTCGTAAAACAAAATCTGCCCGAAAATGCGAACTTTCCTTACCATCAATCAAAACTTTCCAACCGTGAGGATAATACATTTCTGAAAAAACAGCCAAACCTTCATTTTTATTATCCGAAAGATATGATACATAGTTGGGTTTGTGTGCTTTTAAAACAATTGAAGCGGTAGAATCCAGTATGATTCTAGGAAGTTTTTTTTCAGAAAGCTCGTTTTTATTAATGATTATATAGTTTTTCAAATCACTGTTTTCCAAACTTTTGAGTTCCTCATCAGCATTCGCCACTATTTTGGTTTGATTCACAAACCAAGCATTTCCATAAACAAAGGGATTTGTAATGGCTACATCGTCTTTTTCGGTTGCTACAATCAAGTATTTAATATTCAATGCATTCAAAACTGGAATGCTTGTAGAAAGTTGCATAGTTGCTGCATCTACTTTATTTTGTAATCCAGCAAGCTGTTTATCTATTTGATAATCAAATAATTGATCCATTCTTTGTGGTCGAACAGCACTATATCCACCTACAGATTTGTGAAAATAAGAAGTTCGTGCCTGCAATCGTGCCTGCATTTCATAAACCCGAAAAATACTACTGTCCCTTTGGATTTCTAAATCAGTCGCTGTAGCAACAAACGGCTCATTGACCTCGTGTTTTGACAAAAAACTCGCACTACCACCGCATTCTTTAGCATTCAAATATTTTTTATCAATCAAAACCAAGTCTGCAATCATTATAAATCCAACGGCAATCACGGCAAATTGTTGGGAAATTTTATTTTTTATAAAAAACCAAAATAAACCAGCAACAGTTATAATAAAAAATGCAGAACGCAACAAATCTGATACATACATACTTTCGCGGTCGGCTTTTAAAGCCCGAACAAAATCTAGCCCAAAACTTTTGTCATCTGATTGTTCATTAAACATCGCCACCAATCTAGGATCAATAGCAGCGGCAAAATCAAACCAGTTTTTGAATATATATAACAATAATATAATTCCCAAAAACGTGGCGGTAGATTTCCACAAAGCATTGATTTGTTGTTGCTTATCTAATTTGAAAAAATTATGAAACCCAAAAATTGCCAATACAGGCATACACAACTCAAGCACAACCTGTATCGAAGAGACAGCTCTAAACTTGTCATACATAGGTACATAATTGATAAAAACTTGAGTCAAAGCACTGAAATTTTTTCCCCAAGAAAGCAAAAGCGCAAAAATACCCGCTGTTAGAAATGCGTATTTTATTTTTGAATTTGGTAGAAATAAACCCAAAATTGCCAAAAAGAATACCACTACACCAATATAGGCAGGTGCTGCCACGATTGGCTGATCGCCCCAATATGTCATTCCATAATTTTGTGAATATTGCATCGCTTCGTCCTCCGGGATACCTTTGCTTGCAAAAAATTCATACACATTAGACGATTTATCCAATTTCTCGTTGTTTGACCCACCAAAAAGACGAGGTGCAAAAAGATTTAGACTTTCGACAATTCCATAGCTATATTCTGTGATATAATCATATTCCATTGCAGATTTGGTAGTGTTTTTGGATCCATCAGCATTTTGGGTCAATTCACTTTTGTTTCTTATACTACTTTTAGCATATTCGGCAGTTGCCAAAAGACCAGTTGCATTGGCTCCAAGTGCAATTATGGCAGCAGTAGCAAGAATACAGATTGCTGTTATCAATTTTTTGAAATCTTTATTTATTACAAAATTATAGCTGTAAAAAATTGCAATTGTCAAAATTGGGATTAGCAAATAGTACGTCATTTGAAAATGATTGGCGTTTATTTCAAGCGCAATCGCAAACATTGTAAGCAAGCCGCCAATGACAAACCGTTTTTGAAAAACCAAAATAAATCCGGCCAAAACCATTGGCATATACCCAATTGCGTGTGCTTTTGCATTGTGGCCAACTCCCAAAATGATAATCAAATAGGTAGAAAATCCAAAGGCTAGAGCACCAAAAAAGGCTTTTAGAGGATCTATTTTTAAAACCAAAAGCAACACATAAAAACCTATGAAATACAAAAACAAATAATCCGCCGGTCGTGGCAAAAAACGAATAGTTTCATCCAATTTTTTGATATAATTGTGTGGGTACTTTGCGCCCAATTGGTAGGTTGGCATACCACCAAAAGCAGAATTTGTCCAAAACGGCTCCGCTTTTTCGTGTATTCTAAAGTCATTTTGCTCTTTTGCCATACCCGTATATTGCACAATATCAGATTGGTAAAGCGATTTTCCTTGAACAACTGGATAAAAATATAAAACAGCAATACAAACAAAACCTAAAACTGCTAAAAGATGCGGGTAATAATTTTTTAAATTTTTCATTAATTTTTTTTATAGTAAATCTATTATTTATATAAGTTTATTCAATTTCTTCAAAATCAACATACTCACCAACTTTATTTGATGATTTGGGTGTCTGTTTTTTTGGAATATCAACAATAACTTCGTCCTTGTTTTTTGAGTGAGATTGTTGAGATTGATATTGATTTTGAAAATTTTGACTTGCCTTTTCAACTACTTTTTTTACAATAAGCGGCAAAAAAAGTCTAGCCAAAAACTTAAAAACATAATAAAAAACCATAATGTACAAAATAGTTTGTATTGTACCCGAGAAAGAAGCTGTTTGCATTTGAATTTTATTTTCGGCAAATTTAACAAAAGTTGATTATAAATTAATTTTTTGAATATTAAATATATAATAAAATTGTAATTTTGTGGTTTTAGAATATATAGACCAAATATTTTTTTTTATAGTAATGAAAATCAAATACTTATATTTTTTATTATGTTGTATTTTTCACAAAGGATTAGCACAATATACGGATGTCATCAATTCTAATCGGCCTGGCGAGTCTATGGGCGCTTATAGTATTGGCAAAAGCTTGTTCCAGCTAGAAACCGGTACTTATATTGTGCATGAAAACCACCGTCTTTTTGATATTTTGACAGATGGTTATGGATTTAATGCCAATTTTAGATGGGGACTTTTTAAAGAAAAATTAGAATTTAATTTGGATTTACAATATCAAAAAGATGAATACATAACGCCAGAATTATACCAGAAAAGAAGTGCTTTACGCAAAACAATTGTTGGAGCCAAATATTTGCTTTATGACCCTTACAAAAATTATGAAGAAGAGCTAAACATTAGAAGCTGGAAGCAAAACAAACAATTCAAATGGCATCAGCTTATACCAGCAATTTCGATATATGCAGGGGCAAATCTGAATTTTGAAAATCCATTTACTTTCAAAAAAGATCCAATTGTGAGCCCAAAAATCGTGCTGCTTTTGCAAAATCAGTTGATGAATGGCTATGTAGTCACAACAAATATAATAGCTGATAAATTTACCTCAATATACCCAAGTTATGGTTATATCATCACCGTTTCAAAAGGTTTGACTGACAAAATTTCTGTTTTTGCAGAAAATCAAGGCTACAAAAGTGATTTTTATTCAGATGCTATCGGCCGTTTTGGCGGTGCATTTTTGCTTACAAATTCAGTACAACTCGATGCAGCTTTTACTTTTAATGCCAAATCAACACCTTTGGTTTTATATGGAAGTGCTGGTATTTCTTGGCGTTTTGACGAAAATTATAAAGCCGTGATGATCAAAGTAGAAAGTAAAGAAAGCAAAAAACAAAAAGAGAGAGAAAAAATTCTAAATGATTTAGAAAAAAAATCTGATAAGAAGAAGAAAAAACAAAAAAAATTAGAATCAGAAACGACAAGCAAACAAGAATGATCAAAATATCAGAAGCCAAAAGCAAGCAAGAAATGATGGAGTTTGTAAAATTCCCATTTTCTTTATACAAAAAAAATCAATTTTGGGTGCCACCCATTATCAAAGACGAATTAGATACGTTTGACAAAACCAAAAACCCAGCTTTTGATAATGCCCAAGCAACTTTTTTTGTGGCCAAACTAAACGATACAATAGTGGGTAGAATTGCAGTAATCATCAATTGGGACGAAGTAAATTTTCAACAAAAAAAGAAAGTTCGATTTGGATGGTTTGATGTGATCGATAATATAAACGTAACCCAAAAATTGATAGATAAGGTCGTCGAAATTGGTAAAAATAATCAACTCGAATACATTGAAGGTCCGATGGGGTTTTCAAATCTTGACAAAGTTGGGGTTTTGACAGAAGGTTTTGATCATATAGGCACTATGATTACATGGTATAACCATCCCTATTATGCCGTACATTTCGAAAAATTAGGATTTGTAACCGAAAAGGAATACCACGAAAACAAGTTTCCGTTTGAAAACGTAAAATTAGAATTTTTTGATAAAGCACAAGAATTAATCAAAAAAAGATACCAATTAACCCCTGTTAATTTCACAAAAACAAAAGACGTTTTGCCCTATACCGACAAAATGTTTGATTTGTTTAATGCGTCTTATGCAAGTTTGTCTTCTTTTGTTGCGATTTCGGATGTGCAAAAAGAGTATTTCAAGAAAAAATATTTGCACTTTATCAATCCTGAATATATCAAGTATGTCGAAGATAAAATGGGCAATTTGGTTGCATTTGCAATTGTAATGCCCAGTTTTTCTAAAGCGCTTCAAAAAGCAAATGGTAGTCTTTTTCCGTTTGGGATGTGGCATTTACTTCAGGCTAGAAAGCACAGCAAGGAGGTTGTGTTTTATCTAATTGGTGTTCATCCAGAGTACCAAAACAAAGGAGTAACAGCAATACTGTTCAAAGAATACCATACCACTTTTACTCAAAAAGGGATTCAAACTTGTATTCGCACCCCAGAATTAGCAGACAATTTAGCAATCCAATTACTTTGGCGAAATTTTTTTCCTGTAATTCATTGCAAGCGAAAAACATTTAGAAAATCGTTGTAATTTTTATTACCAAAATCAATAAAAATGATTACTTTTGTGAATTATAAAAAAAAACAAAAATGGCAGCAATAACTTTAGGTGGCAACCCCATAAACACCGTTGGTTCCTTACCAACAAAAGGGTCAATCTTAGCAGATTTTTCACTCACAAAAACTGATTTATCAATCGCAACTAAAGCAAGTTTTGAAGGAAATCGATTGGTTTTGAACATTTTTCCGAGTATAGACACTGGCACTTGTGCTGCGTCTGTAAGAAAATTTAATCAATCAGCAAGTTCTTTATCAAATACCAAAGTTTTGTGTATTTCTCGTGATTTGCCGTTTGCACAAGCCCGTTTTTGTGGCGCAGAAGGATTAGAAAATGTAGTTAATTTATCAGATTTTAAAGATGGTAGTTTTGGAATAAATATGGGATTGACAATCGCAGATGGCGTTTTGGCTGGATTACACTCGCGCGTAGTGATTGTCGTAGATGTTGACGGAAGTATTCTATATAGTGAGCAAGTTGGAGAAATTGCCGACGAACCAGATTATGAAGCCGCATTGGCTGTTTTGTCATAAATAAAATGTTTTTTGGTTGATACAAATAATGAAAAACAATAACAATTTTATATCTGGGAGAGTCAAGAGTGTGCAATATGCCGTAGTTGGTGCTTATAAATTGCTCACTACCGAACATAGCATAATGGCACAAACCGCTATTGGATTGTTTCTAATAGGTGCCGGGTTTTGGTTTGAGATTTCAAAAACAGAGTGGCTATTTCAAACATTAGCCTTTGGCCTGGTTTTGAGTATAGAAGGCTTAAATACTGCCGTAGAAAAAATAGCCGATTTTATACATCCAGATTACCACCAAAAAATAGGTTTTATAAAAGATATTGCAGCAGGAGCCGTTTTTTTTGCAGCAATGACTGCTATTATTATAGGTTACATCATTTATGCGCCGTTAATTCTAAAATTGTAAAATAGGATATTGCTGAGATTTTCTTATTTTTACAAATTAATAAACAAGAATGGCAAAAACAATTAAAAAAGAATCCCCCGAAAATAAGAAAACTGTTGCAGATCCTAAAAAAGGTTTTGGAATAAGCAAACAACAAAAAGTTTTATTAGGCAGCATATTGATCTTGTTTTCCATTTCAATGTTTGTGGCATTTGCTTCATTTTTTGTATATGGACAAAATGACCAAAGCGCCATTTCAAGTTTTGGAAATAGAAATGCGACCGTTGAAAATTGGCTTGGTAAATTTGGTGCTTTTTTGGCAGACCTTTTTGTTTTTAAAGGTTTTGGTGTTGCTTCTTTTTTGTTTGTAAAACTATTTTTTATAACAGGTGCCTACCTCCTACTCGATTTGTCACTCAAAAAACTCAAAACAACTTGGTTTTGGGATTTGTTTGCGATTATTATTCTCTCTATTGTTTTTGGCTTTTTTGCAGAATTTTTACCAGAATTAGGCGGGATTGTAGGATTCGAAATGAATATTTATTTGCAAGATTATATAGGGAAAACCGGTACAATTTTGGTTTTAACATTGGGTTTGATAATTTATCTTTTGTTCAAAATTCAAATATCTCCCGAAAGAATTAAAACTTTTTTTGAAAGCCGTAAAAAAGAATTAAATACAGATTTGGTTTCTTTAAACACACCCAAAACAGTAGCTGAGGGCAGTTATAATCTTGAAGAATTTGCCGTAAACGAAGAGTTTGACAACGAAATAGAACCCGAAATAATACTCAAATCACAATTTGAAATCAACAAAGAAGACTTAAAACCAACTATTAGTAAATCTTCCGAGCTTATTTTGGAACCTACCTTAAAAGAGTTGCCAATGGAAGTCACACCACTTATTAAAGAACCCATAGAAGATACTTTTGTGATAGAAAAAGTAGCCGAAGAAGATATTATCGAAGAAAATTTGGCGTCAAGATTGGTCGCCGATTTTGGGCTATTTGACCCAACTTTGGATTTAGCAAATTATAAATTTCCTACGATTGATATTTTAAAGGAGTACAATTCTGGTGGCATCACCATCAATCAAGAAGAATTAGAAGAAAACAAAAATCGGATTGTAGAAACATTACGAAATTACAAAATAGAAATTGCCCAAATAAAAGCCACCGTCGGACCATCCGTTACACTGTATGAAATTGTGCCGGAAGCGGGCATTAGAATTTCTAAAATAAAAAGTTTAGAAGATGATATTGCATTGTCCTTATCGGCATTAGGAATAAGAATAATTGCGCCAATACCAGGCAAAGGCACAATTGGTATTGAAGTTCCCAATAAAAACCCAACAATGGTTTCCATGAAAAGTGTCATTGGATCAGCCAAATTTCAAGAAGCCGAAATGGAATTACCAATTGCTTTGGGCAAAACAATTTCAAACGAAACATTTGTAGTAGATTTGGCAAAAATGCCCCATTTGTTGATGGCTGGAGCAACAGGTCAAGGAAAATCAGTAGGGCTAAATGCTGTATTAACCTCCTTATTATACAAAAAACATCCCGCAGAAGTGAAATTTGTCTTGGTAGATCCAAAAAAAGTCGAATTGACGCTATTCAACAAAATAGAAAGACACTATTTGGCCAAATTGCCAGACACCGAAGACGCAATAATCACCGATAATGCCAAAGTGGTGGACACCCTAAATTCACTTTGTGTAGAGATGGACAACCGCTACTCGTTGCTCAAAGATGCTATGGTACGGAATATCAAAGAATACAACGACAAATTCAAGCTACGAAAATTAAACCCCGAAGCGGGTCATCGTTTTTTGCCATACATAGTATTAGTAGTCGATGAGTTTGCAGATTTGATTATGACAGCTGGCAAAGAAGTTGAAGTGCCTATAGCTAGATTAGCACAGTTGGCTCGAGCCATTGGAATACATTTGATAATCGCTACACAACGACCTTCTGTAAATGTAATTACAGGCTTGATTAAAGCCAATTTTCCAGCGAGAATTGCTTTTCGAGTATCGTCAAAAATAGATTCACGAACGATTTTAGACACACAAGGAGCCGATCAATTGATAGGGCGCGGAGATATGCTTTATACCAATGGAAACGACGTTGTGCGGGTGCAGTGCGCATTTATTGATACCCCCGAAGTTGATAAAATCACAGAGTTTATTGGCTCACAAAAAGCATATGCTACTGCCTATTTGCTTCCAGAATTTGTAGGAGAAGATAGCGGATTAAGTTTAGAAATGGATATTTCAGAAAGAGATGCCCTTTTTAAGGAAGCTGCCGAAATAATTGTGACCTCACAACAAGGTTCGGCATCATTGTTGCAACGTAAATTAAAATTGGGCTATAACCGTGCCGGAAGATTGATAGATCAATTAGAAGCGGCCGGAATTGTCGGGCCGTTTGAAGGAAGTAAAGCCAGAAATGTAAATATTTCTGACCTATCTGCTTTGGATCAATTTTTTAATAACGAAAATAATAATGATTAAAATGAAAACAAAAAGTCTTTTTTTTATCAAAAAAACGAAACAAATTATAATAAAAAGTAGTTTGGTTATGCTGCTATTTTTTTTTAATTCAATCAGCTATTCACAAGATAAAAAAGCCAAAGATTTGTTGGAGCAAGTAACAGAAAAAGTAAAAAGCTATAACAATATCGTAATCGATTTTAAATACTCCTTGACCAACGCCAAAGAAAACATCAACCAAGAAAGCAAAGGCAATGTTACGATGAAAGGAAATTTGTATGTTCTGAATTTGATGGGAGTAACCAAACTTTTTGATGGAAAAAAAATCTATACAATAAATCCAGAAGACGAAGAGATTTCGATTTCCAAATTTAATGAAAAAGATGAAAATGCTATAACACCCTCAAAAATGTTAACTTTTTTCAATTCTGGATATAAATTTACATGGGATATTTTGCAAGACATAAAAGGACGTAAAATTCAATATATCAAACTCATACCGTTAAATTCAAAAGATAATAGAAAAGAAATTCTAGTTGGTATTGACATACAAACCAAAAACATTTTTAACATTATCGAAATTGGAAAAAACGGTACAAAAACCACAATTTTGGTCAACTCATTCAGAACAAATCAACCATTGTCGCAGAGTCAATTTAGTTTTGTAGAAAGCAAATATCCAAAATATTATATCAATAAATTAGACTAAAATAAGTGAAAATTCTTGATAAATATTTGCTTAAAACTTTTCTAATTACATTCACAACTGTTTTTGTAATTCTTTTTTTTATATTTATTCTTCAAGGAATTTGGCTTTTTATTTCGGAATTAGCCGGTAAAGATTTGGATTTTATATTTATTTTAAAATTCATAGTTTATTATATGCCAACGATCGTGCCATTGGTATTGCCCTTGTCTATTTTGCTGTCCTCGATTATGACATTTGGAGATTTGTCTGAACATTATGAATTTGCAGCGATGAAGTCTGCTGGAGTTTCGCTACAAAGAGCCATGAAAAGCCTGATAGTTTTTATTGTTTTTTTGAGTTTCGGAGCTTTTTTCTTTGCTAATAATGTGATTCCATACTCTCAATACAAGTTTGCAAATTTTAGGCGAAACATTGCACAAGTAAAGCCAGCTATGGCAATAACAGAAGGCCAGTTTAGTAAAGTTGGTGATTATTCGATCAAAGTTGATAGAAAATCTGGTGAAAAAGGTAATTTTTTGGAAGGAATTACAATTCATAGAAATAATACCAATGGTAGCGGCAATACAATGGTTATTAAAGCTCGAAATGGCGTTTTAAAGAGCAGCGAAGCATCTAATATCCTACAATTGGTGATGCGTGACGGATGTCAATATGAAGATTTGAAACCTGTAAACTATAATGAACAACAAAAAATGCCGTTTACCAAAACCACATTCACGCAATATGTGGTAAATATGGATTTGTCAAAACTCAACAATGTCGATGCCAATCAAATGAATTTTACTACAAATGCGATGCTCGACGTCAAACATCTGCGCTATACGCTCGACTCTTTGAACAAAACATATAAAAAAGATGTAGTGAGTTTTGCAGACAACATAAACCAGCGAACAGGGATTTCAAATTTTATTAAACCAAAATTTGAAATAAAAATAGATAATATTTATAATAACAAGGTTTTAAAACCAAAAAAAACAATAATAAAATCTGCCAAAAACATCAATTTATTACAATATTATTCAAGTGAAGAGCAATTAAGAATTATAGAAACCGCCAAAAGTAACCTTGTGGGTACTACATTTTCGATCAACTCAAATAAAAGCGAAATGGAATTTAAAAACAAAAACCTAAATGCTCATTGGGTAGCATTGTATGACAAGTTTGTGATGGGATTTGCCTGCTTGCTTATGTTTTTTATAGGCGCTCCACTCGGAGCAATTATCAGAAAAGGTGGTCTTGGAATGCCTATTGTATTTGCAATTTTGATATTTATAAGTTTTCATTTCATCAATACTTTTGGTCGAAAAGTCGCCGAAGAAAATGGAATCACGCCCTTTTTGGGATCTTGGATGTCCTCTTTAATATTAACTCCGTTGGCTGTTTTACTAACTTTTAGAGCCACCAACGATATTGGATTGATCAATTTGGATAATATATTGCTGCCATTTCAAAAATTAATGGCAAAACTATTTCCGCAAAATAACAATTTATAAATGCCAGAAAAATGAAATTAAATACCATAGAAGAAGCGATTGAAGATATTCGTCAAGGAAAAATAATAATTGTCGTAGATGACGAAGATCGAGAAAACGAAGGCGATTTTTTGGCGGCAGCCGAGAAAGCAACTCCAGAAATGATTAATTTTATGGCTACATTTGGTCGTGGATTAATATGCGCCCCGCTCACAGAAAGTCGCTGTAAAGAGCTGGAATTAAGGCCTATGGTAAATAATAATACCGATCATCTCGAAACTGCATTTACCGTTTCGGTAGATTTGAAAGGCAATGGCGTAACGACAGGAATATCAGCAGCAGACCGAGCTAAAACAATATTAGCATTGGTTGATGACAATTCAAAACCACATCATTTGGCCCGTCCAGGGCATATTTTTCCACTAGTTGCCAAGCAAGGTGGCGTTTTGCGCAGAACGGGGCATACAGAAGCTGCAATAGATTTTGCTCGACTTGCTGGATTTAAACCTGCTGGAGTTATTTGCGAAATTATGAATGATGACGGCACAATGGCAAGATTGCCTGCCTTGTTTGAGGTAGCCAAAAAATTTGATTTGAAACTTGTATCTATTGAAGATTTAGTTGCTTATAGAATGCAGCATGACAGCCTGATTGTAAAAAAAGAAGATTTTGATGTACAAACTCGTTTTGGCGTTTTTAGACTTCGAGCCTATCAGCAAACCACGAACAAACAAATTCATATTGCCCTAACCAAAGGAAATTGGAGTAATGGTGATGCTATTTTAACCCGAATCAATTCCTCGCAAGTGAACAACGATTTATTGGGTACACTTACCAATAATCCAGAAAAACAATTGGATGACATGTTCAAAATCATTAACGATAACGGCAAAGGAGCTATTATATTTATAAACCAAGATATGCAATCTATTAGTATGCTTCACCGCATTACCGAACTAAAAAATTTGCAATCCAACGGTGTTACAAAAGCTCCAAAAATAGTTATAGACAGCAAAGATTTTGGAATTGGAGCACAAATTTTGCACGATATTGATATTTCAAAAATTAGATTGGTGTCCAACGCTGCCCATTCAAAACGGGTTGGAATGATAGGTTATGGTCTCGAAATCACAGAATACGTGCAATATTAAAAAAAACCATATAAATTGATTTCTAATCAACTGAAAATAAATCGCTTACTTATTTTACAAAAAAAATCATTCAAAAATGTTTTTTTTACCAAAAACTAACTTATATTTGCAACCGCAATAAAAAACATTGTACGCTCACTGGAGAAATGGCAGAGCGGTCGAATGCGGCAGTCTTGAAAACTGTTGACTGTCACAGGTCCGGGGGTTCGAATCCCTCTTTCTCCGCAAGATAAAACCCTAATAGCTAAAATATGAGCTATTAGGGTTTTTATTTTTATTTAATATTGTATAATTGTCGTGTTTTTGAATTGAATACCAAACGAATTTTTATTATCTTTGATTATGATAAATTCATAGAAATCGTCAAACACCAATCAGGGTACGGCAAACATCTTGAAAACCCTAGAAGTCTATAATCGCCCCGATGCAGCGGCATCCTTTTTGGGTTTTCTTTTTTCAGAAAACCCAAAAAGATATAGCGTGCAGCGGGACAGGTGGTGTGAGGGACAGGTGGGGTGCGCCAAAAAAAAAAGATAAATAGGGTTTCGAATCGGCAATTTGATATTTGGTGTTTGTTTTTAAAATCTTTAAATCTATTTCTGAAACCACGAACAAAAAAACTATATTTGCAGTTCCAAAAAAATTAAATAAATTAAGATGGAGTATTTAGACTTTGAACTTCCTATAAAAGAACTTGAGGACCAGTTAGACAGATGTCAAATTATTGGTCAAGAATCAAACGTTGATGTATCGACGACTTGCAAACAAATTGAAAAAAAATTAGAAGAAACCAAACGAAAGATTTACAAAAATCTCACTGCATGGCAGCGAGTACAGCTGTCACGTCACCCAAACAGACCCTATACGATGGATCACGTAAGAGCACTTTGTGGTGATACATGGCTAGAACTTTTTGGGGATCGGAATTTTAAAGACGATAAAGCAATGATTGGCGGTTTGGGCAAAATTGATGGACAATCATATATGATAGTTGGTCAACAAAAAGGTTTTAACACCAAAACACGTCAGTATCGCAATTTTGGGATGGCCAATCCCGAAGGTTATCGCAAAGCCCTTCGATTGATGAAAATGGCCGAAAAATTTGGCATTCCAGTACTAACACTCATTGACACACCTGGAGCCTACTGTGGACTTGAGGCCGAAGAACGAGGACAAGGCGAAGCAATAGCCCGAAATATTTTTGAAATGATTCGACTTCAAGTTCCTATAATTGCAGTGATTGTTGGCGAGGGTGCCTCAGGAGGTGCTCTTGGAATTGGAGTTGGCGACAGGGTTTTGATGATGGAAAACACTTGGTATTCTGTAATTTCGCCAGAATCATGCTCCTCTATATTATGGAAGAGTTGGGACTATAAAGAGCAAGCTGCCGAGGCTTTAAAGCTTACTTCTACGGATATGAAAAAACAAAAATTGGTTGATGACGTCATTCCAGAACCACTTGGTGGCGCACATTATGATAGAGAAACTGCTTTTAAAACCGTGCAACAGTATATTACAAAATCATATAACGAACTAAAAGACTTATCAACATCTCAATTGATTGCCCAACGAATGGACAAATACAGTCGAATGGGAGAGTTTAAAGAATAAAGCATTTTTTATTCAAAATTTTATAGCTTTAAAATCATCCGAAACTAAAAATTTCGGATTTTTTTGTGGTTATCAACAAAAAAATAAAGTTTTAAACAATTTGATTTTATAAAATCAATTGCATTTTTTTATTATAAACCCTACTTTCGCAATATGGAAACCATCAAAAATTATAGCCCAATTAGAATCGACAAATCACATCTTATTCAACTCGAAAAAGGAAAAGTTCCGCCTCAGGCATTGGAGTTGGAAGAAGCGGTGCTTGGGGCAATGATGATCGACAAAAAAGGGGTCGAAGAGGTGATTGATATGTTGCAGCCAGACGCTTTTTATAAAGATGCCAACAAATATATTTTTGAAGCTATTGTTCAGTTATTTACTGATACACAGCCTATTGATTTGCTTACGGTTTCTGCGCAACTTAAAAGAAATGCCAAATTAGAATTGGCTGGAGGCGAAATATATTTGATCCAGCTTACTCAAAAAATATCATCATCTGCACATATTGAGTTTCACTCAAGAATTATCCTTCAAAAATTCATTCAAAGAAGTTTGATAAAAATTTCAAACGAAATTATTGAAGAATCTTATGACGAGACGACTGATGTTTTTGACCTTTTGGACAAAGCCGAATCAAAATTATATGAGGTTACACAAGGAAACATCAAACGAAGTTCTGAAACGGCTCAAAGTTTGGTAATCCAAGCCAAAAAGCGAATTGAAGAAATTGCTGGCAAAGAAGGTTTGAGTGGTATTGCCACAGGTTTTACACTGTTGGACAAAATCACTTCGGGCTGGCAACCAAGTGATTTGATTATTATTGCTGCACGTCCCGGAATGGGAAAAACCGCTTTTGTATTATCTATGGCTCGAAATGTAGCAATTGATTATGGTCATCCCGTGGCTCTTTTTTCGCTCGAAATGTCATCAGTTCAGCTAATCACTAGGTTGATTTCGTCTGAAACCGGACTATCATCAGAAAAATTAAGAACTGGAAAACTCGAGAAACACGAGTGGGAACAATTGAGTATCAAGGTAAAAAATCTAGAAAAAGCACCTTTATTTATTGATGATACACCGTCACTTTCGATTTTTGATTTGCGCGCAAAAGCTAGGAGATTGTCATCGCAACACGGCGTAAAATTAATTATTGTCGATTATTTGCAATTGATGACTGCCGGCGGAGGCAATGGCAAATCGAGTTTTAATAGAGAGCAAGAAATATCAACTATTTCTCGAAATTTGAAAGCATTGGCTAAAGAATTGGGCGTCCCTGTGATTGCATTATCACAATTATCTCGAAATGTAGAATCTCGTGGTGCAAACAAAAGACCGCTGCTGTCAGACTTACGAGAATCTGGAGCCATCGAGCAAGATGCTGATATTGTGTCGTTTATATACAGGCCCGAATATTACAAAATGACCGAATGGGATGATGAAGAGCAATCGCCAACCGAGGGTCAGGCAGAATTTATCATAGCAAAACACAGAAACGGGAGTTTGGAAAACATTCGATTAAAATTTATTGGCAACCTAGGAAAATTTGATAATTTGGAAGAGTATAGCAGCCCGTTTGAAGATATGCCATCCAAAATGAACCATGACGATAATCCATTTCAAACCAAAAATATGCCAACTGCTAATGAAGCTTTTGGAAGCAATTTGAATCAAAACTATAACGAATCCGATGTGCCATTTTAAAGAAAATATTTTTCAAAATATAAATGTCCTAAAGCTTACAGCCTCAAAGTTTTAGCGATTGTTAATAAATTAGCTTTCAAAAAACGATATAAATTTGTAATTTTACAGCTCAAAAAAAATAAAAAATGGGTAAAATCATTGCGATTGCCAACCAAAAAGGAGGCGTAGGAAAAACAACAACATCGGTCAATCTTGCGGCATCTCTAGGCGTTTTAGAAAAAAAAGTTTTACTTATAGACGCTGACCCACAGGCAAATGCAAGTTCTGGATTGGGCATAGACGTTGATAATATAACTATTGGGACTTATCAAATTTTGGAACATAGCAACATACCCTCAGAAGCCATTTTAAAAAGTTCTGCTCCAAACGTAGATATAATTCCAGCACATATTGACTTGGTGGCTATAGAAATTGAGCTGGTGGACAAAGAAAATCGCGAATATATGCTCAAACAAGCTTTGACAAGCATCAAAGAGGAATATGATTATATTTTGATAGACTGCGCACCCTCGTTGGGGTTATTGACACTCAATGCCTTGACCGCTGCAGATGCTGTAATTATTCCAATACAATGTGAATATTTTGCATTAGAAGGATTGGGAAAATTACTAAATACAATCAAAAGTGTTCAAAAAATTCACAACCCAGATTTAGATATTGAAGGATTACTACTTACAATGTTCGATTCGCGATTGCGGCTTTCAAATCAAGTGGTGGAAGAGGTTCAAAAGCATTTTAGCGATATGGTATTTAAAACCATCATTCAACGAAATGTCAAGTTGAGTGAAGCACCAAGTTTTGGCGAAAGCATCATTAATTATGATGCAACAAGCAAAGGAGCAGCCAATTATTTGAATTTGGCACAAGAAATAATAAAGAAAAACGGTTAGTATGGCAGAAGCAGTAAAAAAACAAGCATTAGGACGTGGATTATCAGCCTTGCTCAAAGATCCAAACAACGATATCAAATCGGTTTCAGACAAAAACGCCGACAAAGTAGTTGGCAATATTATCGAACTTGAAATTGATGCAATCGAAATTAATCCGTTTCAACCACGTAGTAATTTTAATGAAGAATCGCTTCAAGAATTGGCCAAATCGATTCGCGAACTTGGTGTTATTCAGCCAATTACTGTTAGGAAATTAGATTTCAATAAATTTCAATTAATATCTGGAGAACGGCGTTTGCGAGCGTCAAAATTAGCTGGACTAACTGTCGTTCCTGCGTATATAAGAATTGCCAACGACAATGAATCGCTTTTGATGGCATTGGTCGAAAATATCCAAAGACACGATTTGGATCCAATAGAGATTGCACTTTCTTACCAACGCTTGATAGACGAAATTAGGCTTACACAAGAACAAATGAGTGAACGAGTAGGCAAAAAACGTTCTACAATTACAAATTATTTGCGATTATTAAAATTAGACCCAATCATTCAAACCGGCATTCGAGACGGATTTATCAGCATGGGACACGGCAGAGCACTAATAAACATTGATGATCAAGATATACAGAGTGGTATTTATCAAAAAATAATCAGTCAAAACCTTTCGGTGCGAGAAACCGAAACCTTGGTCAAAAATTATCAAGAAAGTTTGAAACCAAAATTGGCAAAACAAAAAATGAATGGTTTTGTGATTGAAGAAACCGACAAAAAAAACATAACCAATTATTTTGGGGCAAAAGTTGAGGTAAAATTAGCCGCAAATGGTAAAGGAAAAATTGCAATCCCATTTCATTCCGAGGCAGATTTCAATAGAATTTTAAAATTAATTACACATTGAAAAAAATTTTGTGCAGTGCTATTTTGATTTTCCTTTTCGGAAATAACCCCGTTTTTGCACAAAAAAAAGTCGCAGACAGCATTGCTATTCAAGATTCTATAAAAATCAATATTTCCAAAATAAACCCACTTGCGCCAACAAGAGCTGCCTTTTATTCGGCTATTTTGCCCGGATTGGGGCAAGCATATAACAAAAAGTATTGGAAAATACCTCTTGTTTTTGGTGCAATTGGTACTAGTTTATATTTTTATAACACAAATGACAAACAATATAATCAGTTTCGCGAGGCCTACAAACGCAGGTTAGCAGGTTATAAAGATGACGAATTCTATGGACAATATACTGATGCAACACTCATAAATGCCCAAAAAGTTTTGCAGCGTAACCGTGACTTATCCCTTTTGATTACGATCGGTTTGTATGTTTTGAATATTGTTGATGCCAATGTTGATGCGCATTTGATGCAGTTTAATGTCAATAACAAACTAAGTTTTCAACCCGAAATTTATCCCAATCAAATCGATTATTCACAAAATATTGGGTTTTCGATGCGTTATCATTTTTAAACAATTACTATGAAAATTGCACTTTTAGGCTATGGCAAAATGGGAAAAGTAATTGAACAAATCGCTTTGGCTCGAGGACACAAAATTGTTTTTAAAAAAACCAGCACAAACGGATTTGAAAATCTTGCAGCGGCTGATGTCGCAATCGATTTTAGCCTACCTTCTGCTGCAGTTTGTAACATTACAGCTTGTTTTGATACTAATATCCCGGTGGTTTGTGGCACTACAGGATGGATAGACAATTATGACAAAATGACAACACTTTGTATTCAAAAAAATGGCGCAATGCTTTGTAGTTCTAACTTTAGTTTGGGTGTAAATTTGTTTTTTGAGTTGAATTGTTATTTAGCTAAAATAATGTCAAATTTTGAACAATACCAACCAAGAATTGAAGAAATTCACCACCTTCAAAAATTAGATGCGCCAAGTGGAACCGCAATTACTTTGGCAAAAGAGGTTCTTGAGAACTCTAATTTATCAAACTGGAGTCTTGAAAGTGGCATTCCAAACACATTGGCTATTGATGCCAAACGAGTAGAAAATGTAGCTGGAACCCACAGTGTATTTTATGAATCTATTGTGGATTCGATAGAAATCAAGCATACTGCGCACAATCGTGATGGTTTTGCACTTGGTGCAGTGATAGCTGCCGAGTGGATTGTAAACAAAAAGGGCGTTTTTTTGATGAAAGACGTATTAGAAAATAATTTTAAATCAACCTAAAAATCAATATATATGACACTATTTCAATGGTTTATCTTTTTCCTTTCACTTCAAATTATACATTATTTAGGCACTTGGAAGCTCTATGAAAAAGCCGGTCGCAAATCTTGGGAGGCTGGCATTCCAATTTATAACGCTATTATTTTGATGAAAATTATAAATCGCCCAACTTGGTGGACTATTTTGCTATTTATTCCTGTAATCAATATAATTATGATACCCGTTATTTGGGTAGAAACGCTACGCAGTTTTGGAAAAAACAGCACTTCAGACACCTATATTGGTCTATTTTCGCTAGGATTTTATATCTATTATATCAACTATACACAAAACGTATCGCATATCAAAAATCGAAGTTTGATGGCTACAACCGCAATTGGAGACTTTGTTAGTTCTATTGTTTTTGCCGTTGTTGTTGCAACATTGGTTCACACTTATATATTACAACCTTTTGTAATTCCAACTGGATCATTAGAAAAATCTTTGCTTATTGGCGACTGTTTGTTTGTAAGCAAACTCAATTATGGCGCACGCCCACAAATGACCGCTATCAATTTGCCTATGATACATGATTCGATTCCATTTACAAAAAAAACCTCCTATTTAAGTTTTCCACAATATCCCTATTTTAGATTTCCAGGGTTTGAAAAAATACAGAAAAATGACATTGTAGTTTTCAATTGGCCAACAGATACGGTATTTCGATTTTTTGAAAAAACAGGAAAAAAAGGTGTCATAAAGCCCATCGACAAAAAATCGAATTATGTAAAAAGGTGTCAAGGAACGCCTGGCGATAGCTTGAGCCTAAAAAACGGCATTGTGTATATTAACAACCATGAATTAATTTTGCCAGAACGCGCCAAAACCCAATACCAGCACCAAGTTTTTGCCGCAAAAGGAGTTTCTAATGAGTTGCTCCTCGCCACAGGATCAACAGAGTTTAATCGAAATTATACCGTCCAAATTACAAGCAATGAACAAGCCACTGCATTAGAGCCGTTTATAACCAATGCGCAAGAAAATCCAGACAAGAAAAGCTATACAATTAGTACCGGCTTTCAAGGTATTCCTACAAATATAATTGCAAATACAGGTTTGTATGCACAAGAAATTTATGGTGCAGTAGCTGGAGTGAATCTTACACTCAAAGCCGCCGAAGCGCTGCGTCACCACACCGAAATTGACTCTGTAGTGCGCTACATTGCCAAAACACCTACTGACACTAGTATTTTTCCGCACGATGGCAAATGGACAATCGACAATTTTGGGCCTATTTATATTCCCGAAGCAGGTCGCACCATTAAAATCAATCTTAAAAACCTGCCCATCTATCAGCGTATTATTCAAACGTATGAAAAAAATGAACTTCAAATTAAGGGAAATCAAATTTGGATAAATAATCAATTAGCCACAAATTATACCTTCAAGCAAAACTATTATTGGATGATGGGCGACAACCGTCATCGGTCTGAAGACAGTAGGTATTGGGGATTTGTTCCAGAGGATCACATCGTAGGAAAACCTGTTTTTATTTGGTTTAGTTATGATCAAAACCAAAGTTGGAAAAATATTTTCAAAAAAATCCGATGGGATAGAATGTTCACTTTTGTAAGTGGTTCAGGAGAGCCAAGATCCTATTTTAGCTTTTTTGTAATTGCCTTACTCGCCTATTTTGGAATTTCCTATTTTGTAGCCAAGAGAAAAGAAAAATAGTAATAATTCTAAAAAAATCATGCAAATACTGCTGCTTCCCACATATTTTCCGTCGATTAGCCAATATGTTGCGATGGCAAACGCTAGTGAAATAGTGCTAGAAACCCACGACAATTTTCAAAAGCAAACCAATAGAAACAGAATGTATATCTACAGCCCAAACGGATTACAGCTGCTGAATATTCCAATCAAACATAGCAAACAAGCCCACCAAAAAACCAAGGATATTCAAATAGAAAACGCATTTGATTGGCAAAAACAGCACTTCAAATCCTTGGAGGCTGCCTACAGAAGCTCGCCATTTTTCGAATATTTTGAAGATACAATACATCCAATTTTTCAAAAAAAACATCAGTTTTTATTAGACTTAAATATTGAAACTTTAGAGATTATAAATAGCTGTATGCGAATCAATTTTACATTCAAAAAAACGGAAGAATATTGGCACTCCTCTCCTATCAAAAATGATTTTCGTTCCCTTGCAGATGGCAAAAAAGACCAAAACTCATTTGACAAATATCCTCAAGTGTTTCAAGAAAAAAAAGGGTTTTTAAACAATTTGAGTATTTTAGACCTGCTTTTCAACGAAGGCAAATTTGCATTAGAATATCTCAAAAACCAACCCACCCCAAAGATCTAATTTTTTTTTTTTGGCGCACACCACCCGAACAACACACCACCCGTCCTGCTGCACGCTATATCTTTTTTTGGTTTTTGAAAAAAAAACCAAAAAAAGGATGCCGCTGCATCAGGGCGATTTTAGACTTTTTGGGTTTTTGAGACGTTATTTGTTGGAGGTTGATTCTTAACCGCAAATAGTTGCCCAAACAAAGTAGTTCGTTTTCATAGCCTTCGGCACAGTTTTGCTACACATTTATTAGAAAACGGAACCGACATCTGCTACATACAACAGTTTCTATTACATGGAAGCATCAAAACCACAACTATCTACACACACCTTAGCAGTAAAATAGTAGATAAAATACAAAGTCCATTAGACCAGCTAATAAACATGCTAAACAAAAAAGATGATTTATAAATAAATTAATAATTATTTGTATTTAAAAAAATAATACTACATTTGTTAAATATTTGAAAGTGCGATCAACATAAAAAAATGTTAAAAACGCAAGAACTTTCGTATATTTACTAGTTAGCCGTCATTGTAAAAAAAAGAGTAATTCTAAACAAAAATAAAAGACGAAATTGTTATTATTAACCCTGGTACAACTGATTTTGCTAAAAGACTTCCTATGTTTTGTCCATCATTAAATTCTTTTGAAAATTCGCCATAAAAGTAAAGTCTTCTAAAGATAAGTCCAGGAAATAATACAAGAAGTAATATTACAAAAAAGCCTAATGAAATTTCCATTAAATAAAGATTTCGGCATGATTATTAAATGATTCAGATTTGTCAATCTTTAAATTAATATCTTGCATTTTTTTATCATCCGAAAGGATTTTTGTTCCTTGTTTAGAAATAATTTTACTGTTATCGTTTTCAAAGATGGACTTTAAAGCTACAAACGCAAATACTCCGAAAAAGATGCTTAACCAAGTCTCGTTAATTTCTGTATTGTTTGAATTTTCCATATTGCTAAATTACTCTTTTTATTTTACTTTTGTTTAAATTTAGTATTTTTTTAAAATGTTGCATAACCCGTAAACATACAAATTAAAATTATATCCAAATACCCAAATCTCAAAAATTTTAAACAAAAAAATCC
>JANNBA010000071.1:0-31117 GCA_031384845.1 Bacteroidota bacterium | reverse complement strand
ACAGACGTTTGCAAATATTTTGACAAAAATGTAAAAAAAGTAACCGCCACTTTGGGCTGGGAGCAAGAATATTTTTTGATAGACAAAGCCTTGGCAGATTCTCGTCCAGACCTTGTCATGACAGGTCGCACCCTCTTGGGGCACACCTCGGCAAAAGGACAACAATTAGACGATCATTATTTTGGTTCTATTCCAACGCGTGCCCTCAATTATATGCGCGAATTGGAGCAAGAATGTATGTATCTTGGCATTCCTGTAAAAACACGACACAATGAAGTAGCGCCAAATCAGTTTGAATTGGCACCCATTTTTGAAGAAACCAATCTGGCCGTGGACCACAACTCGCTCTTGATGGATGTAATGCAAAAAGTGGCCGAACGTCATGATTTTAAAGTCTTGTTTCACGAAAAACCCTTCAAAGGCGTCAACGGATCTGGCAAACACAACAACTGGTCTATGGCTACTGATACAGGCGTAAACCTTTTGAGTCCAAGCAAAACACCGATGAGTAATTTGCAATTTTTGTCCTTTTTTATCAATACAATCAAAGCCGTAAACGATTATGAAGAGCTATTGAGAGCCGCTATCGCAACAGCCACAAACGACCACAGATTGGGTGCCAACGAAGCACCACCAGCGATTATCTCGGTATTTATTGGAGCACAATTGACCAAAGTTTTGGCCGAATTAGAAGGCGTATCCGACGGAAAATTATCTCCAGAAGAAAAAACCGATCTAAAATTAAACGTAGTAGGCAAAATTCCAGACGTACTTTTAGACAATACCGACAGAAACAGAACTTCGCCATTTGCATTCACAGGAAACAAATTTGAGTTTAGAGCCGTAGGATCATCTGCCAATTGCGCCAATGCCATGACAACCCTCAACACCATTGTAGCCAAACAACTCAAAGATTTCAAAAAAGAAGTAGATGTTTTGATCGAGTCAAAAGACATGAAAAAAGACGATGCTATCTTTAATGTACTGCGAGAATATATCAAAAAATCCAAAAAAATTCTATTCGAAGGCGACGGATATAGCGATGCCTGGGAGCAAGAAGCCGCCAAACGTGGTTTGAGCAACTTTAAAACGACCCCATTAGCACTCAAAGCCAAAGTATCGCAACAAGCCATCGATTTGTTCAAAGAAATGAACGTAATGAACCATGTTGAAGTAGAAGCACGATACGAAATTGAATTAGAAGAATACACCAAAAAAATTCAAATCGAAGGCCGTGTTTTGGGCGATATCGCTCGCAATCACGTTATTCCAACCGCCATTCAATACCAAAATACTTTGATCACAAACGTCAAAGGTTTGAAAGATATTTTTGGCGACGAATTTCAAAAAATAGGCAAGGAACAAATCGTTTTGATACGCGAAATTTCAGGACACATCGAAGGTATTAACACCAAAGTTGACCAGATGATCGACGCCCGCAAAAAAGCAAATGCCCTCACAGACGCCCAAAAAATGGCAGAATCATATTGCGATACCGTAAAACCATTTTTTGAAGAAATTAGAGAACACTGCGACAAATTAGAACTTTTGGTCGATAACGAAAGTTGGACATTGACCAAATATCGTGAATTATTATTTACAAAATAAACCAAAAAAACCTGCTTTCAAGCAGGTTTTTTTTTTTGAAAGCAACATTTTTTTTCTTTTTTGGCGCAGCACATTAGCGATCACACACCACCCGTCCCGCTGCACGCTATATCTTTTTGGATTTTCCGAAAAAGAAAATCCAAAAAGGATGCCGCTGCATCGGGGCGAAACGAGACCTTTAGGGTTTTGAAGGTGTTGAAATGTTTGCAGAGGAAAATTGGTAGCCGAAAATAAAAACTTGAAAACGATGGCGATTAGAAAAAAGGCTTTATATTGCACTAATAAACCCATTAGAACCTACTAAAAAAAAACTAAAAAATGATAAATTTGAACCAGCCGAACTACAAGCTTTGCTAGCATTCAAAATTATATTCAAACTCAAAAAAATCAAAATAACCAATTGTATTTTCCTGTAATCATAAATTAACCCCTAAATAATGCAGATAGCCATCGATTTTCTTACCAAAAAAGACAGCATATTCAAAACAATTGTTGATAATTATGGTGTTCCAGAAATACCAAAACGAAAACAAGGATTTGAAACTTTATGTTTGCTCATTTTAGAACAACAAGTGTCTATCGATTCTGCCAAAGCAACCTATACCAAACTAAAAGCAGCAGTAACCCATTTTGCCCCTACCCTACTTCTTCAACTTTCAGAGCAAGAATACCGTACTTGCGGCGTAAGCAGACAAAAAACAACCTATATCAAATGTTTGGCAACGGCAATTATCGACCAACAAATCGACCTTGAAAGTCTGTCGCAAAAAAACGCCAAAACCGTTAGAGAAGAACTTATCAAAATCAAAGGGATTGGCAATTGGACAATAGATGTATATCTAATGTTCTCGCTTCAATCGCCGGATATATTGCCCCTTGGCGATATTGCAATCATCAATACAATCAAGGAGCTGCTTTCTATTTTTGAAAAAACAGAAATGGAATTTTACACACAAAAATGGGCTCCTTATCGCAGTATGGCTGCTTTTTTGTTATGGCACCATTATCTACAAAAACGAGGGCGGAAAATAAGTTATTGAGGCAATTCACTGAATTAGTGATTAAAATTGAAATCGCACTTTTTTTTTAAATCAAAAAAGCCATCCCAAAAGGGAAAGCTTTTCATTGGTCTAACTACTTAAACCTGCTACGCAAGTGGCGTAACACACAACTATTTTCAAACTATTTTGAGCAAAAAAGTCACGCCGAAACGTGACTTGCTCAATGTAGCGGTCTGGACGGGACTCGAACCCGCGACCCCATGCGTGACAGGCATGTATTCTAACCAACTGAACTACCAAACCTGCGCTAATTGCGAGTGCAAATATAAGATTGTTTTTTGTTTTTGCAAGAAAATTATTCAAATATTTGAACAAAAATTTATTTAATTAGCCAAAAGTTTGTTTTTCAACCAAATAAGTCGTCAAAATCTTTTCAAAATTGTCGCCAACGCTAACAGGAACATATTTTATTTTATTTTGGATACACGTCAAACTTAATCTTTTGAAGTATTCGGCGGCTTGTTTTTCATATTCGGCTTTGACATTGTTGGCATAAATATTGACTTCATCTCCAGTTTCGAGATCAATAAATTTGCGTGGAGCATTGTCAAAATCAAATTGCAATTCGGTTTTTTGGTCCAAAACGTGAAACAATACCACTTTATGTTTGTTATGCTTTAGATGTTGCAAAGCGTCAAACAGGGCTTGCTCATTATCTGCTTGAAACATATCTGTAAAAAGCACTATCATAGATCGGCGGTGCATTTTTTCGGCAATTTGATGCAAAAATGTGATGGTGTCTGTTTTTTTAGGCTGAGACGATTGGGTCAACAGTTGTTCTAGTCGATCTAAAAGCATTCGGTGATGTCGGTCGCTTCCTTTTTCGGGGGCATAGTATTCATAAGTGTCTGAATACACGCTGAGACCTACGGCATCGCGTTGTTTTTTGAGCAAATTCATCAATACGGCCGATGCCAAAACGGAGAACCCTATTTTGTTTTCAAAAAAAGATTGGCTTTCTTTAATTTTTGGATAGTGCATCGATGAGGAATTGTCTATAATCAAATGACACCGCATATTGGTTTCTTCTTCGTAGCGTTTTGTATATAAACGGTCTGTTTTGGCAAACAGTTTCCAGTCGATATGCTTGGTGCTTTCTCCCATATTATAGACTTTATGCTCTGCAAATTCAGCCGAAAATCCATGAAATGGGCTTTTGTGCATTCCAGAAATAAAGCCTTCGACTACTTGGTTTGCTAATAATTCAAGATGCTGAAAACTTGATATTTTTTCTATTTCTGCCGCTATTTTCATTTTTTTTTGATTTTTTTTGAATAGTAATCGTTTTAAAACGCCAACAAATTTAAGGATAAGAATCCAAAGAAGTTGATTTTTTTTGAAAGCTTACAAAAAAAAGCCTTCTTGGATTTTAGAAGGCTTTTAATTTTTCTTTAAAATATTATTTGGTATTACATTAGAGGTGTTATTCCTTAACAATTTTAATAGTTTTAGATTGATTTTCTGAAACTATCGTTGCCAAATAATGACCACTCGGTAGGTTTGCAACATTTAGGATTATGTTGTTTTGAAATCCAAATTGTTCAAACACTTTTTGACCTAAAAGATTAAAAAGTGAGACTTTTTCAATTTTGTTGTCATTTGAAATAAGCAATTCCTTTTTAACTGGATTTGGATAATATTTCAATTGTGAAAAACTGTTTTGATTGTTAGATAATGCCACGTCAATAATAATATCATCAATATACAAATAATCTTGATTGGGCAACGAATAAGCATTAAAACCAAAATAATAAGTAGCCGTTGTTGGTGGAGAGAACGAAATAGTTTCAACAGTTGCCGATGCTCCATTTACTAAAGGGTGATCTGCCAAAAGCAATGTCATCGAACCAGAATCTGGAGCATTACCGTACATTATTTTGAATTTTTCTGAATAAAATGACACCGAGCTATTACCATATTTGTATGAAATGGTATAGTTTTGACCCTGTGTCAAATACAATCCCCTTGTAAAAAACCAAGTATTGGCATCGTTTGTAAAATCATATCGATATTCTAAAACTCTTGATCCAAAACCATAAAAATTTACATCATTCGTATGCCAAACGTGCGTTCCGGCACCATCATTGGTAATACTAGTGCAATCTGGAATTTCTGGGGATATAGCACTTTCAAAATTTTGAGAATAAGGTAATGTAGTAGGATTACAAAGGGTTTTTACAACAATTGGCCCTACCCAAATTCCATAATTTGACCCACAAACAGATCGAGCCCAAACGTGATAGGCCGAAGCATCTGTCAAACCAGAAATCGTAGCAGCGTTTGTAGCGGTGTTTATTAGATTTGGTAATAAATCCGGATTTGTTTCGGTAGTTGCTCCATAAACCACTTGCCAATTTGCTTCTGATCCGCCTGCTGTCCAGTTGATATCAGCCGCTGATGTTGTAATATTGGTAGCCATTATTTGTGAAATATCCGGGCATAATGGGGCAATTTCCCATTTGATATCATCTAGTTGAAGCGTGATATATTGGCTTGTAGAGCTCATTCTAATACCAATATACATATCTGTACCCGTATAGGAAGTGAAATCTACAACATATTGAGCTATTTCGTCTATCGTAACAATTTCTTGAATTGGAGTAAAAACTGCCGTGGCTGTATTGCTATCCAAAGTGCCAATTTCTATCGCTCCCGCATATTTGTTATAAAATTTTAATCTATAAGTTCCTGATGCAAGGGTGGATAAACTAGGCGAAACCAAAATAATATCATCACCACCCGCTGAAGTGTTAGAGTTGTCATTATACATTTGTAGTGTATTTGGTAGCGAATTTACCAATGGATAAGCGGTTGTTTGGATTCCGGCCCATTGAGATATTGTTGAACCTCTTAATATTTTTGTCCAACAATTTGGTAAATCTGGTGTAATTACGGAATCAAAATTTTCATTAAAAGCAACCGTTGGCAAACAGGCCGTTACAAACATAATTGGGCCAATCCAAGCTCCATTATCATTATTTGGACAAACAGATCGTACCCAAACATTGTATTTTGTGTTGTCGATCAGTCCAGAAATAGTAGCCGTTGGACTATTTACTTGTTGAATCGTTGCCAAGTTTGGATCGGTATTTGCAAGCGGTCCAAAAGCAACATCCCACAAAAGTTCAGACCCATTTGAAGTCCATTCAATTGTTGCTGTATTTGTGCCAATTGTTGGTACATTAATTAATGTTACATCTGGGCAGGTTGGCGCAATCTCCCATCTTATATCATCAAGTGAAATGGTAGTGTATATATTTGGCGTATTCATTCTAATCGCAAAATACTTGTCTGTGCCAGTATATGGGGTAAAATCGATTGCAAATTCAGTAGCATTTATGGTTGTAGTAATGGTTTCAAATAAACTAAATACTGCTTGATTGGTATTTACATCAACAGTTCCAATTTCGAGTGACCCTTCATTTTTGGCGAAAAATTTCAATCTATAAGTTCCTAAAGATAAGGTAGATAGATTTGGTGAAACCAAGATAATATCATCACCCATCGGGCCTGTATTCGAACTCGAATTGTATAAACTTACAGCATTTGGTGCAGAATGTACACTAGAAAAATTATTTGTATCAATATTTGCAAATTGAGAAATAGTGTTTCCACGCATTATTTTTGACCAACAATTTGGCAATTCTGGCGTTATCACATAATCAAAATTTTCTGAAATCGATGTTACAGGCAAGCAATCCGTTTTGAAAGCAATTGGCCCAATCCATGCACCAAGATCATTATTAGCACAAACAGAGCGAACCCAAACTTGATATTTGGTAGCATCAATTAATCCCGTCAAAGCAATACTTGCCATCGAACTGCTTTGGGGAGTGATCAAATTTGGATCCGTTGCAGTTTCATTTCCTACAACTACATCCCACATTGTTTCACTTCCATTTGAAGTCCAATTTACCGTTGCTCCATTGATTGAGATTTCTGGGATTGTGATTTGGGTAACATCCGGGCAGGTTGGTGCAATTTCCCATCTAATATCATCTAAAATAACCGATGAGTAGGCAGTTGATGCGTTTCTAAATCCTATATATTGATCCGTAGTTGGATTGGTGAAATTTACAGCATATTCTGTAGCTGTATCTGTGATATATAAGGTTTCTACTAAAGAAAAAATAGCATTATTAGAGTTGTCGCTTAAAGTCCCTATTTGAAGTACACTAGCATTTTTTCCATAAAATTTAATTCTATAAGTTCCAGTCCCCAAAGTTGATAAATTTGGCGAAACCAATATCAAATCATCCGAGCCTAAAGTGTCTGATCCAGAGTTGTATAACGAAACAGAATTAGGATTGGAATGTACATTATTTCCAGATTGCGTTTCGATTGCGGCAAAAGAGCTAATAGTTGCCCCACGTAATATTTTTGACCAACAAATAGGTAAATATGGGATTTCAACGGAATCAAAATTTTCATTAAAATTTGAAACCGCCACACAATCTGTTGTAAACATTTCGACACCAGTCCAAGTGCTTACTTCAGCCGTATCACAAACGTTTCTAATTGCATAATAGTAAGTCGTTTGTGGTAAAAGCATTGTTAAATCTAAACTATTTCCTGTAGGAATTGTGCCTGTAGGAATCGACGATCCATCAATAACAAATGGAGCATTGCTCAATATATATTCGGTTCCTCCAGCCGAAACACCAACATTTTGCCAACTTAATGTGGCTGAATTTGTTGTAATATTTGAGGCTGCCAAATATAGCGGCATCGAACAAGACTGTGTCAAACCCTCAAAAATAATATTCGGAATATACCCTGACGAATAATTTGCCGTTGGTGGGATATTAATATCTGGATTATCGTTATCACTAAAATAACATAGCGATCGTGTACTATCTACAAAAGTATTTCTAAAAGTATCTATCAGACCATCAAATCCCGGTTGATTTTCTTCGGCAGCCACAACCAAATTGCTGACACCATCATAGGCAAATGGTGTTGACAATGTGATAGTTACCCAGCCAGAAGAAGTTGCAGGCACTCCACCAGAATAAACTTCTGTAAGGTTTGAAGCAGGCTCCCAATCTGAACTTGATGAGAAACTGGTTTTGGTGGTTGTTCCCAAATAAACCACCAATTGTTGGCTATTTGGCATACCCAAATTTCCATTATAATACCATTTGATAGCAGTAATAGTACCAGAAGCACTAATTTCTGACGCTAAATAAATACTCTGTCCATAAGAATATCCATAAAATGGATGATATGGCACTTTTTGAGTACTATTATTACCAGTTCCAACTTGAACTTGTGAAAATACAGTCAGGTTGCCTATCAAAAAAGCAAGCAGGACAAAAGTAATTTTTTTCATAATATACTGAATTAGTTATAAATAGGCTACTAAATTAGTTATTATTTTGTGAAAAATACTTTTTTATACAAAAAAAAAATATAAATTTAAGATTTTAAAATTTGGATTAAATTACCAACTCTTTGTTTATGGTTACAGGAATCAAAATTGAAGTTTCCCAAAGGGATGGTCGCTTGGTATCAAAAATACTTTTAGCAAAAATATAATACAAAGTATTTTCATTTTTTGGGACAATTCCATTGGTTTTCATAGCCAAATTAGATTGATTTATAGCAGTTTGAAAATGAGAATAATCACCTTTTAAAGTTGATTTATAACCCGAAAAAGAATTTAAAAAACCTACAGTCATATCACTAGGATTTGCAATGAAAATGCTGTCACGCAAAGGACCACAAATTTTTATTTTCAAACTATCAACACCCCAATTTTCTGTTATCAAAAATGGCTTTCCGTTCATTTTGAGTTTATTATTCTTAAAAAAATAAGACAACTTAGGTAAAAATTTTTGGAGGTTCTTGTCTAAATTTTTTCGATCACAAAATAAAGAATGTGCGATATAAAAAGTACCATTTTGTGTTATTATTCCATTGTTTTTGATGCTAAAATGATTGATCTCTTGAATCAAAACCTTTTGTAGTGCCTCGCTACTTTTGTCAAAAGTGTCCTTCAACAACAAACTAACACCACCCTGAAAAACAGCTTTTATTTTTTGATAAAAAGAAACTTGTGTTCGAATTTTCCAGTCGATAGCCGTTCCATCAATCGAATCTTTAAATATCATTTTAGACTGATAATCGATTCCAGAAAATGTACACACTTGATCAATTTGGGCATTTTCTTTTATAAAAGTAATCTTGCTGTTGCCGCTGTTGCCGTTTTTTGTGAAAACCATAAACGCATTCAAACCGCTAGTTGTTTCTGGATATTTGTATTCAAGATTAGCATTGTTGATAGCGAATGGTTGCCAAATTTCAGAATTTTTAAATTCGTTTATAAAGCCAAAAACAGTACTTTTTGGTACGGAAACATACATTTTTTTTGAAATTTCAAAACGACTTTCTTGAGTAATAGCAAATACAAAAAATGCCAAAAAAATCAAGGCAATTAAAGAAAGTAAATATTGTATAATTTTCATAACAAGTATAAAATATATTCGATTAATTTTAAATTAAAATCGCTTTTCACAAATCAATTCAGTTCCAACTTCATCATCAAATCAGTTTGATTTTCATTCCCTAACGTAAAAACGTGACTATCAAATACTTCAAAACCGTTTTTTTTATAAAAATCGATTGCCTTCAAGTTATGTTCCCAAACGCCAAGCCAAACATATTTTTTCTGGCTTTGAACGGCAATTTTTTTAACAAATTCAAATAGCTGTTGACCTACTTTCTTGGATAAAAAAGAACGCATTACATAAATCCTTTCCAACTCAATAGCTTCAATATCAAACATTTCAGTTTGAGCTTCTTCAAAATTTATTTTGACATATCCAATTATTTCTAAATTGTATTTTGCAAAATAAAACTCAGATTTGGCGTTTGATAGTTCAGATTCTAATTGTTCTAAAGCAAGTGATTTCTTTATATATTGCTTCATGTTTTCATCCGAATTTTCATCAGAAAAAGTTTCAGAAAAGGTTTTTATAGCCAATTCTTGCAATGATAAAACTGCCGAAATATCTACTTTTTCAATACTTATTTCTATCATAAAACCAAAATTAAATTTCTTCTTCAATTTGATTTTCAAGCGATTGCGATTTTGAATACAACCTCCATTTATCAATACATTCTTGCAAATCGGCGGGTAATTCTGTATCAAAACGCATCAACTCTTTGGTAGTAGGATGCACAAAACCAAGTGTTTTGGCATGGAGTGCTTGTCGTGGCAAAATTTTAAAACAATTGTCAATAAACTGCTTGTATTTTGTAAACGTTGTACCTTTTAGCATCAAATCGCCACCATATCGTGCATCGTTAAACAAGGTGTGACCAATATGCTTGAGATGCACCCTAATTTGATGTGTTCTTCCGGTTTCTAACTGACACGAAATGAGCGTAACATAACCAAATCTTTCCAAAACCTTGTAGTGTGTAATAGCAGGTTTTCCAACTTCGGGATCTGCAAAAACGGCCATCTGCATCCTGTCTTTTACATGGCGTGCAATATTGCCTTCGATAGTACCCGAATCTGCTTTTACATTGCCCCAAACCAACGCAATATATTCACGTTCAGAGGTTTTGGCTTCAAACTGTTTTGCAAGATGCGTCATGGCAATTTCTGTTTTTGCAATTACCAAAAGCCCTGAAGTATCCTTATCAATGCGATGCACCAAGCCGGGGCGCTCACTACTATTGAGTGGCAAATTTTGAAAATGAAACGCCAAAGCATTTACCAAAGTGCCTGTATAGTTGCCGTGTCCAGGATGCACTACCAAGCCTGGTGGCTTGTTGATGAGCAACAAATCGGCATCTTCATACACAATATCAATAGGAATATCCTCTGGATCAATTCGGTTTTCAAACGGGGGATGTGTGAGCATGATAGTCACAACATCAAGCGGTTTGACTTTATAATTTGATTTTACGGGTAGATTATTAACATACACATCTCCATTTGAAGCGGCATTTTGAATTTTATTTCGAGTAGCATTTGGAATCAAATTCATCAAAAATTTATCAATTCGCAAAAGCAATTGCCCTTTTGCAGCTTCAAACCTAAAGTGTTCAAAAAGTTCTTCTTCTAAATCTATTTCGGGTATCGACTTGTTATTCATTTGGAGGTGGGGTTGTTGTACTATCAGGGTTTTCAATTGCATTTTCGTCATCTAATTCGCTCGCACCGTCACCTACAACCAAGTCTATTTTGGAAGATTTCAACACTTTAGAACCTGGCACAAGCACACGACCATTTTGTTGCAATTCCAAAACCATATCTTTTCCTATATATTGTTTATAAATAATTTTGCCCTCGTTCAAACCCATTGCTTTCAATGTTGGTATCGCTTGACGCAAAGTTTGTTCTACCAAATTGGGCACAACAACAGTCCCAAAAGCTCCTGCATTAATTTTGATATAAATTTTGCGGCCTTCTTTTACTCTTGATCCTGCAATAGGATCTTGTTTTACTACGCCAAATTTTGGAATACTTGGATTATATTCAATCGTATCAATCAGCTCGTAGCCCAAATCAAGCTCGTCCAAAACGTCTTCGGCTTGATCTACAGACATTGCTTTTAGGTTTGGCACAACGATTTCTTGTCCGTGGTGCGTAGAAAAATCAATCCAATGCAACAACACAAAAACCAAGACAAACAGAAATAACACCGCCAAAAAGCCCTGTTTTAAAAAATCTTTACTAAAAATGTATTTTGTCAAACTCATAAAAAATATTTATTGCAAATATATAAAATACTAAATCCATTTCGTTTCAAAAAAAATGATAATTTTGCTAAATGTTAATTTGTATTTTGTTTGATCAAAATTCAAGCTAATTTTTTAATTTTAATAAAAAAAAATGAAGCATATCGCCATTATAATGGGAGGTTACTCTAGCGAATACGAAATATCAATAAAAAGCGGGCGTGTTGTTTGTGACTTTTTGGACACAAACAAATATATCGGTTTTCCTGTATTTATAGAAAAAACCAAATGGTTTTATAAAGATAAAAACCAAAAAGAATATCAAATCGACAAAAACGATTTTTCGCTTACAATTGAAGGTGAAAAAATCACTTTTGATTGCGTTTTTAACGCCATTCATGGTTCGCCCGGCGAAGATGGTTTGATGCAAGCCTATTTTGAATTGATTCAAATACCACAAACATCATGTGATTATTATCAAGCTGCACTCACCTTCAACAAACGAGATTTGCTTTCGGTGCTGAAACCTTATGGAATCAAAACTGCGGTTTCCTTTTATTTAAACAAAGGCGAACATATTGATTGCGAAGCGATTGTAAAAAAAGTTGGTTTACCATGTTTTGTAAAACCAAACAAATCTGGTTCGAGTTTTGGAATATCTAAAGTAAAAACAGCCGACGAATTGCCAATTGCCATAGAAATAGCTTATAAAGAAGATCACGAAATTATTATCGAAAGCTTTTTGGATGGCACCGAAGTTTCAGTAGGAGTTATCAATTTTCAGGGCAAAATTACCGTTTTGCCAATTACCGAAATTGTTTCAGAAAATGATTTTTTTGATTATGAAGCCAAGTATTTAGGCAAATCTCAAGAAATTACGCCTGCACGAATTTCGATTGAAATGACAGAAAAAGTATCAGAAATTGCCAAAAAGGTGTATCAAGTTTTACAAATGAAAGGCTTTTCTAGAAGTGAATATATTATTGTAAATGACGAAGCATTTCTGTTGGAAGTAAACACAATTCCGGGG
This sequence comes from Bacteroidota bacterium, assembly GCA_031384845.1. Lineage (GTDB taxonomy): Bacteria > Bacteroidota > Bacteroidia > Flavobacteriales > Flavobacteriaceae > Flavobacterium. The sequence continues at coordinate 18,724 of JANNBA010000071.1, read as the reverse complement.
CTAACAACCGAAAGTTTGATACCGCAACAAGCAAAAGAAGCAGGGATATCGCTAACCGAATTGTTTTCAAATGCCATAGAGTTGGCGCTAAATTAACATCCAAAAAAGAAATGAAAAAAGCCATTTTCCCGGGTTCTTTTGACCCGATAACATTAGGACATTTTGATATTATCAAAAGAAGCTTGCCACTTTTTGATCAAATTATTGTAGCTATTGGCATAAATGCCGAAAAAAAATATATGTTTTCAATCGAAGACCGAAAACAATTTATCGAGCAAGCATTTGCAGACGAGCCAAAAGTGCAAGTTGTTGTTTATCAAGGACTCACTATAGATTTTTGCAAAAAAATGAAAGCCCAATTTATACTACGTGGCCTTCGCAACCCAGCAGATTTTGAGTTTGAAAAAGCCATTGCTCACACCAATCGAAAATTATCAAAAATCGAAACGGTGTTTTTGCTTACAGCCGCAAACACTTCTTATATTAGTTCGAGTATTGTGCGAGATGTGATTAGAAATGGTGGTCAATATGAAATGTTAGTCCCTGATTCTGTGAGGGTTATATAAAATTATTCAACTACAAGCTTTCTAACGGCTCGAGCTATTTCGATCTTATATTTTTTTCCTTTCATTTTTTCGTCTTTGATTCTAAAAAGTAAATCATTGACTTTGTTATATTTAACTGCTACAAACGACACAAAATCTTTGACTTCGATTAATCCTAAATCGCCTTTTTCTAAAGCCCCTTTTTGCGAAAAAAAACCAACAATGTCAATTTTATTAAGTTTGTTTTTTTTGCCACCACTGATATAAAGAGTTTGAAATACGGGAGGTTTTGGCACGCTATTACTTTTTTCTATTTTGAATGGCAGCATATCATAATCGATATAATCCATTTTTTTTTCGCTTTCATGAACAATAATATAGGCTGTTCCGCTTGTTTGCATTCGTGCAGTACGGCCATTTCTATGTGTAAATTCGTCACTTTTTGAGGGCAAATGATAGTGGATAACGTGTTTCATCTCTGGAATATCCAAGCCACGAGCCGCCAAATCTGTTGTAATCAAATAAGAAATACTACCATTTCTAAACAAAATCAAGGCCCGCTCCCGCTCTACCTGCTCCAAGCCTCCGTGATAAAAGGCCGCAAAAATTCCTTTTGAAACCAAAGCATCACAAATGCGTTCTGCAGCATCGCGGTGGTTGCAAAAAACAATTGCCGCCTCCGACTTCAAGGTACAAATTAAACCGAACAAAGTATTTATTTTGTCTTTTTCAGACGAATTTATGAGCTTCAAAGACAATTTTTCGTCTTTTTTCTCAGTTTCTATAAAGTCCAAAACAGTTGGATTTACAACTCTTGTATATTTTGGAATTTCAATATCAGAAGTTGCCGAAACCAAAATTCTCTTGTTCAATTTTGATAATTTACCAATAATAAATGACATTTGCTCATGAAAACCGAGTTGTAATGATTTGTCAAATTCATCCAAAACCAAAGTCGTGATTTTGTCGATTCTAAAACTTTGACGGTCAATATGATCTGCAATTCTACCTGGAGTTCCAATCAAAACAGCGGGTGGGTTGCTCAAATTTTTGATTTCGGTTTCGATAGCGTGTCCACCGTAGCAAACATTAACCTTGTATTGGGTTGTCATTTTTTTCCAAACTTGTTCTATTTGTAAAGCCAATTCGCGCGAGGGCACTAAAATCAAACATTGAACAGACAAAATTTCTGGTTGCAAAATTTCAAAAATTGGCAGCAAAAAAGCAAGTGTTTTGCCAGAACCTGTTGGCGAAAGCAACAAAACATTGTTATCGTTGATGATGGCGTCGTGCGCCACAATTTGCATTTCATTACGGATTTTGATGCCAAAACTGGTCAAAATATCGTTTGGATTGTTATTTTTATACATGCAACAAAGATAATGGCAAAAAATGGATACTTGAGAGAAAATTTAAAATACTAAAAACGAATTTTATTTTTCTAAAATAGCAGAAAAATTAGGTTTGAAATACTGTGGTCCTTTCAAGACTTTGCCATCTTCACGATAAATTGGTAGTCCGTCTGCGCCTAATTTGCTCATATTGCTTCGTTGAATTTCGTCAAAAACAGCTTCTATTTTATGTTGCAATCCATGTTCAATAATCGTTCCACACAAAATATAGAGCATATCGCCAAGCGCATCGGCTATCTCTACAAGATCATTATTTTGTGCCGCTTCGAGATATTCTTCATTTTCTTCTTTCATCAAATTAAAACGAAGTAGGTTTTTTTGGTCGCCCAAACTAGCTATTTGAGTTTCGCTATATCCTATTTTGAAAGCCGAATGAAATGATTTTACGGCATCGATTTGTTTTTGCATATTTATTTTTTTTGAGACACGAAATTACATCTTTTTCATTAAAAAATATTATTTTTGTAAAAAAAATGTTCAGTCAAGGTCAAGTTATTTTCGCAGCTATCTTTGTAGTTTTCTTTATAATTTCGCTAATTTATAGCTATCAAAAAGAAAACATTTTGCACAAGCAATTTTACAAAGGAAATTATAAAATATTGTTGGGCTTTTTGGTTTTTATTGGTTTGCTTTTTGTTATAAAAATATATTTTAAACACTAAAAATCAGTAATTTAGATTCTATTTAGGGTTCAAAAACCAAACAAACAGGTGAGCATAATTCGATATCCTGTTTTGTGTTTGTCAATTTTCCAGAAATCAAATCTCGACGAAAAACCACTACATTATTGGTATATTGATGCGCCACCAACAAAAAATTTCCGCTAGGATCGATTGCAAAATTACGGGGTCCTTTGCCAAAAGTGCTGGTTCGGCTAACAAATTTTAAAAGCCCATTTTTTTGAATTTTAAAACATGAAATGTCGTTGGCTGTTCCTCGATTTGTAGCATACAAAAACTGTCCATCTGGCGAAATATGAATGTCTGCAGCACTCGTTTCTCCTTTAAAACCTTTAGAAACTACCGTCGAATGCCCTTTTAGCTTCAGAAAACCATTTTTGAAATCAAAAATTGCTATCTTGCCATCTAATTCTTGCATCAAATACACATTTTTTCCATCAGGACTGAAGGTTAAATGTCTTGGTCCACTGCCTGGTTTTAAATAAATACTGTCTTTTATTTCTAAAACATTTACCAACTCGTTTGGGTTATATATATAGGTATAAATACGGTCGTTGCCCAAATCTGTGGCTAAAACATATTTTTTGTCTAACGAAAATTGCAATTGATGCACGTGCGGACTTTGTTGTCGCTTTGCATTTGCACCTTTTCCAAAATGTGGTATCAACTGTTTGGCCACACTCAAACTACCATCACTGATTTTTTTAAAAACCGCAATTGATCCACCAGAATAATTGGAAACAAGTACGTTTTGTTGATCATTGATGATATGGCAAGGGTCAGCACCTTGTGAACTTTCTTGATTTAAAAAGGTCATTTTGCCACTTGCCGAATCAAAACCAAAAGCACTAACTGTACTTTCAGAACCATTTTCGTTAACGCTGTATAACATTTTATGATTGTCATTTAACGAAACAAAACTTGGATTGATAATTTGATCTGTTGCGGCTTTGAAAAAAGTTTTGCCTGTTTTTGAATCAAAATTATATACATAAATACCTTTGCTGTCGCAAGCTTTGGTATAAGTTCCAATAATAAGGTTGTGGTTTTGAATTTGAGCAAAATTTTTGGTTGCGACCAAAAAAAGTAAGAAAAGTAAAAAATTGTTTTTCATAATAATTGTATTTTAGATTCAAATATAGCCAAAAACACTCGGTTTTACTCCCAGATTGATTAAATTTATACTTTTTTTAGGAGAAATTCAAAATTTAGACTTTGAAAATAATAAAAAGTAGTATTTTTGACAAACTTTAATTTAGAATGCAACTCAAACATCCCGAAATTCTCTACTTTTTATTGCTTTTGATTGTACCAATATTGGTGCATTTATTTCAATTGCGCCGTTTTAAAAAAGAATATTTTACCAATGTTCAATTTCTAAAAGAGCTTTCAATTCAAACCCGAAAAAGTTCAAAACTCAAAAAATGGTTGCTACTTGCAACACGATTATTAATCTTAGCTTGTTTGATATTGGCATTTTGTCAGCCTTTTTTTAATGCAAAAGACAACAAAAATGCCACAAACGAAATGTATATTATTCTTGACAATTCATTTAGTATGCAGGCCAAAGGTCAAAAAGGAGCTTTGCTCAAACGTGCTGTAGAAGATTTGTTGGCACACACTCCTAATGACCAAAATTTTTCGTTGATTACAAATTCCGAAACATTTTGGAACACCGACATTAAAACGATACAAAATGATTTGCAAAATTTGCCATACAGTGGTGATGCCTTTGAATTGGATCATTTGATGGCAAAAATAAATGCGCACAAATCTGCTTTTGCCAAAGATATTGTTGTGATTTCTGATGCAATTGGACTACAATCAAAACAGCTAAAAAGTATCGAAAAAGCAGCAAATACTTATTTTATTGTTCCAAAATCTGAACAAAAAAGCAATGTTGCTATAGATAGTGTATTTGTCAATCAAACCTTGGATCAGTTTTATGAAATTGGTGTAAAACTTACAGCATTTGGAGACTCTTCAAAAGAAATCCCGATTTCGTTGTTTAATGACAATAAGCTGATTGCCAAAACATTAATAAATTTTGACGACGCTCAAAAAACAATCAATTTTACGATTCCAAAGACCGATTTTAATGGGTATGTTAGTATTGTTGACAACAGTTTGGAATATGATAACACTTATTATTTTAGTATTTCAAAAAACAAAAAAATCAATGTTTTAAGTATCGGAACAGTCGAAAAAAGTATATTTTTATCCAAAATTTATACCCAAACAGAATTCAATTACAACAATTTTTCGATAGAAAGTTTAGATTATAATCAACTCGAAAAACAAGATGCAATTGTGCTCAACGAATTATCTACGATTCCAGATGCTTTGCAAAAAACTTTGCTTTTGTTTGTTGAAAAGGGAGGCAATTTGATTTTGATTCCGTCAAGCGAAAATGCCATTAGTAACCTGAATAATTTTGTGAGAAATTTTGGCGATTTACAATTTAAAACAATAGAAAACAAAGAAAAATTAATTACCAAAATATCCTTTGAACACCCGCTTTTGACTACTGTTTTTGAAAAGAAAATTGATAATTTTCAGTATCCAATGACCAAAAAATCGTATGAAATCAACAGCACAAATCCTGCTATTTTGGGCTATGCCGATCAAAGCACTTTTTTGACTTCTATTCAAAAAGATTTGTCATCGATTTATATTTTTAATGCCCCAATAAACAAAACAAATTCCAATTTTGAAAACTCGCCATTAATTGTGCCGATTTTTTATACTATGGCACAAACCATTCAAAAAACTGGCGTAAATGCAATGAATGTTGGTCAAAATCAAGTTTTTTTGGTAGATGCAGATTTGTCAAAAGACGATATCATTTCAGTAAATAACGCTACCGAAAAATTTATCCCAACGCAACAAATTTTAAACAAAAAAGTAAAATTAACATTTAATGAAAATCCAAAAACTGCGGGAAATTTTGGTGTTTTTAATCATTCCGATCTAATTAGAAATATTAGTTTTAATTATAAAAGAACGGAGAGCAATTTGACAATTGACAACGAAAATGTATTGGCTGATTATAAAAAAATCGACAATATTGAAACCGTTTTTGACAGTTTTAAAACAGACAGAACCAACAATGAATTGTGGAAATGGTTTGCCGTTTTGACATTATTGTTTTTGATCGCCGAATTATTGATACAAAAATATGTAAAATGAATTTAATTATTAGAGAAGCCCGAATTGTAGATGAAGATAGTTCTTTTTGTAATCAAATTGTAGATTTGGAAATAGAAAATGGTGTGATTTCAAAAATCGGGGTGAATTTGAGCAATACCAATCATTTTGAAGAATTGAAACGCGACAATTTGCATATCTCGCAAGGTTGGTTTGATAGTAGTGTCAGTTTTGGCGAGCCAGGTTTTGAAGATCGCGAAACCATCTCAAACGGTTTGATGGTAGCTGCCAAAAGCGGGTTTACTGCGGTGGCACTTCAACCAAATTCAGAGCCAATAATTGATAATCAAGCACATATAAGTTTTGTCCAATCAAAAGCAAATGGTTTTACAACACAAGTTTACCCGATTGGAGCCTTAACAAAAAACAGCTTGGGAACAGATTTGGCCGAGCTTTTTGATATGAAAAAAGCAGGTGCCATTGCATTTGGAGATTATAATAAAAATATAGAAAATGCCAATTTGATGAAAATTGCGCTGCAGTATCTACAAGATTTTGATGGATTGTTACTTGCTTTTTGCGAAGATAAAAACCTCAAAGCCAACGGCGTTGCAAACGAAGGCGTTATAGCAACACAATTGGGACTCAAAGGAAATGCCTCACTTTCTGAAGAAATGATGGTGGCACGCAACCTTTTTTTGCTTGGTTATACCGGCGGAAAAATGCACATTCCAACCATATCTTCTTCAAAATCAGCTGCTTTGATAAAAGAAGCAAAAGCAAACGGTTTGCAAATAAGTTGTAGCGTTGCGGTACATCATTTGACGATAAGCGATGCCGTTTTAGTAAATTTTGATTCACGTCACAAAGTTTTGCCACCACTTCGAGATAAAAACGAACAAAAATTATTGCAACAGTTGGTTTGCGATGGCACAATTGACTGTATCACTTCAGACCATAATCCAATTGATATTGAACATAAAAAAGTAGAATTTGATTTGGCAAAAAATGGCACAATCGGATTAGAAAGTGCTTTTGGTGCTTTGCATTTTTGCTTGCCTCTAAATGTCGTAATTCGTCAATTGACAAATGGACGCGCCGTTTTTGGAGTCAAAAAACAAAGTATAAGTGTTGGTAATCCTGCCAATATAACCTTATTTAATCCTGATGTGCGCTGGTTTTTTTCTGAAGAAAACATATTGTCAAAATCAAAAAACACTGCGTTTTTAGGAAATGAAATGTTAGGAAAAGTCTATGGTGTTTTTAATCAAAATCAATTAATTTTAGCCTAAAACATGGAAAACGGAAAACCAAATGACGGAAAAACTGCTGCTATTTTAAGTTATATTTTGATAGTCGGTGTATTAATCGCCATGTCAATAAATGCTGAAGAAAAAAACAAATTTGCCTCGTTTCACATCCGTCAAGGATTGGGGTTATCCTTGACATTCATATCGTTAGGCCTAATAATTTCAAATTTTGAAAACATACTGATTGCGGCACCAATGTGGATTTTTATTACCATTTTGATGTTTTTTGGAATGTTTAATGCCGCAAATGGCAACTCAAAACCAGTTCCTATTTTAGGCAACATTTTTCAAAAATGGTTGCGTTCTATTTCTTAAAAATAAAATAAAAGCGGTTACAAAACTTCAATATTATGACCCTACAATATAAAATTCAAGAACCAAAAGTAAAATTAGCAAAAAATCCATTATTACTCCTACTTCATGGTTATGGTAGTAATGAATCTGATTTGTTTTCGTTTGCAAGTGAGTTGCCACCGCATTATTTTGTGATTTCTGCAAGAGCACCATACGATTTACAATATGAAAGTTTTGCTTGGTATGCCATCAATTTTGATGCCAATCAAAAAAAATTTTCCGATGTGGACCAAGCCAAAATAGCTCGTGATTTGGTTGCAACATTTATCGACGAATTAATATCAAAGTACAATATAGATTCCACTGATGTTACTCTGGTTGGATTCAGTCAAGGCAGTATTTTGAGCTATGCCATCGCATTGTCTTATCCTCAAAAAATTCAAAAAGTTGTTGCTATGAGCGGTTATTTGAACCAAGAAATGGCGAGTGAACATCATGCTCAAAATGATTTTAGCCATCTCAACATTTTTATTTCTCACGGCGTTGTAGATCAAGTAATTCCGGTAGAATGGGCTCGAAAAGCCAGCCCGATATTGACCAATTTGTGCATCAAAAATGTATATCACGAATATCCAATCGGACATGGTATTTGTCAGGAAAATTTTAATGATTTTAAAAAATGGTTGTTAGAAAATTGAAATAAAAAACATGAACAAAATAACATCACTTTTCAATATTCAACATCCTGTTATTCAGGGCGGTATGATTTGGGTAAGCGGCTACAAAATGGCGAGTGCCGTGAGCAATGCAGGTGGTTTGGGTCTTATTGGTGCAGGCTCAATGTATCCAAATGTGCTGCGAGAGCATATTCAAAAATGCCAAAAAGCAACTTCAAAACCATTTGGTGTCAATGTGCCGATGCTGTATCCAAATCTTGAAGAAATTATGGATATTATTGTAGCCGAAAACGTAAAAATAGTATTTACATCTGCTGGAAACCCAAAAATATGGACTTCTTTTTTGAAAGAAAAAGGGATCACAGTGGTTCACGTTGTAAGCAGTTCAAAATTTGCAATCAAAGCACAAGAAGCTGGTGTTGACGCCATTGTGGCAGAAGGTTTTGAAGCGGGTGGGCATAATGGCCGTGAAGAAACAACCACTTTTGCCTTGATACCAATGGTAAAACAAAGCATTAATATTCCGCTGATTGCTGCTGGAGGTATTGCTACTGGAGCAGGAATGCTTGCTGCGATGGTTTTGGGTGCAGATGGCGTGCAATTGGGCAGTAGATTTGCCGCATCAATCGAAAGTTCGTCTCATCAAAATTTTAAAAATAAAATAATCGAAACTTTAGAAGGAGATACGCAACTCACGCTAAAAGAATTGGCACCGGTGCGATTGATAAAAAATCATTTTTACAATAATATTCAAGAATTATATCAAAAAAATCCAACTATAGCCGATTTAAAAGAATTATTGGGGCGTGGTCGTGCCAAAAAAGGAATGTTTGAAGGAGATATGATTGAAGGAGAGTTGGAGATTGGTCAAATTGCCGGACTAATTTCAAATATTCTGCCCATTTCTGAAATTATGAATAATCTAATCACCGAATTTGAAATCGCAAAAAAATCTGTTTTAGATTTTTAGAAATCAATAACAAATCCAACAAATATTCGTGTGTTTTTTACCGTTTGTATTATTTTTGGATACACACTTGCATCGCAAAATTATAGGTGTCGAGTGGCTCAAAACTTATTTTTTTGGAATCAACAAACCACAAATAATTCAGCAGTTTCTCTTTTGTAAAACGCTGTGACCAAAAACCTTCCTTGGTAGCAGTAAAACTATCTTTGTTGTTAGTAATCAATGACATACCCATTTTTTTATATGCCTGCTCTTGTTTGATTCTGGTAGCATCGTTGTCGATATAACAAGCTCCAATCACAATTTTTCCGTTAGGATTAAGAAGCTGATATGCCGCTGAAAAAATAGTTTCAAATTTTGGATTTTGAGACAAATCCAAAATATCATTTCCCGAATTATACGTATCAAATGAAAAATTATCTGGATAGAAATTTCCAGCCGTAAACCAAGTTATAATAATCAAATCATAGGTTTTGGACCAAGTATTAAGCTGTTGTGCATCAAAAAAATAAGCCTTGACCTTGTTGTCAATTTTTAATTCATTAGCAGTTTCGTTGGTCAAATTTACACAGGCTTGGGCGTTGTCTGTACCGTCAAAAACAGCAATCATGTTCCAGATTTCGTCAATACCGCTCAAATGTTTGGCAATTCTGCCACTGCCAATACCGATGTCTAAAATTGAAATCGGTTCGTTTTTTTGGGCATACATTTGCGTAATTATTTTTTTAAGCATCACAAATTCAGCCCATTGTGCTTGAAGCAAAGGTTCTGAAATATAATTATTATCAAACGATTTTTGAAAAATATTGTCGTTATCATACATTACCATCTCTAAAAAATTAAATATTAATATTGAAAATAAATCATAAAATTACGACAATAAACATAAAAAAAGGTCGCTTTTATTGAATTTATTTTAAAAAAAAACTCAAAATCAGCAATTGATTTGTATTCTCTAAAGATTTGGTTATTTTTACAAAATGAATATACAAGGAAAATTAATCATAATTGGCGGTGCTGTTGACAAAGGCAGTTTTACCGAAACTGATTTGGACAAAAGTGCCGCAAAAAATTTGAACTTTTTTGAAGCCGGGATTCTCAAACGAATTTTAGACGAATCAAAACATAAAGAACTTTCACGAATAGAAATCATTACAACGGCATCCAAAATCCCAAAAGAAATTGGTCCAGAATATGTAAAAGCTTTGCATTATTTGGGTGCTACAAACGTTGATGTCCTAAATATTGAACGGCGTGAGCAGGCTATGGATTCAGAAACCGTTGCACGACTAAAAGCAGCTGATGTAGTCATGTTTACTGGTGGCGATCAGCTTCGACTTACCTCAATTTTGGGCGGAACAGCGTTTCATGACTTATTGATAGAAAAATATATAAACGAAGATTTTATCTATGCAGGCACCTCGGCAGGTGCGGCAGCAGCCTCCAACAATATGATATATCAAGGCAGCAGCTCTGAAGCGCTATTGAAAGGAGAAGTCAAAATAACTTCTGGTTTGGGGCTTATTGCAGATGTGATTATAGACACCCATTTTGTGCAGCGCGGCCGAATTGGGCGACTTTTTCAGGCGGTGGTAGGCAATCCAAAAACCCTGGGAATTGGGCTTGGCGAAGATACTGGTTTGCTAATTACAAACGGAAGACAAATGGAAGCAATTGGCTCTGGATTGGTGATTTTGGTCGATGGTCGCGAGATAAAAGATACCAATCTGACACAAATTGAGTTGGGACAACCCATTTCGATATGCAATTTGGTAACACATGTTTTGAGTAAATTTGATACTTTTAATTTGGACACTTTCAAAATGACCATCAAAAGTTCGCAATATGGAACTGAAAACAACTAATATGAAACTCATCATTCACGGCGGTTTTTTTTCGGAATCAACTACCAATCATCAAACAAAAGTTGAAAAACAACAAGCATTATCACGCATTGTTACTGACTCTTTTGAGTTTTTAAAAACCCATACTTCCCTTGAAACTGTAGTTTTTGCAGTGGCACAACTTGAAGACAACCCATTATTTAACGCCGGAATTGGATCTCAAATTCAAAGTGATGGCAAAATACGTATGAGTGCTGCGTTGATGGACGGTAGTACCCAAAAAATGAGTGGCGTGATCAACATTGAAGCGGTTCAAAATCCAATTTTTGTAGCCCAAAAATTGATGAACGTTGACGATCGCATTTTGGGAGGTAGTGGAGCCACAGATTTTGCCAGACAAAATGGGTTTCCCGTTTTTTCTACAGAAATAGCCCAACGAAAGTCCGAATATGAAACCAAAAAAACAGCAACTGGAACAGGAACAGTAGGTTGCGTTGCCATTGACGCTTCACAAAATATTGCCGTTGCAACCTCAACTGGAGGCAAAGGCTTCGAAATACCAGGACGCATTTCTGATTCTGCCACCGTTGCAGGAAATTTTGCCAACCAATTTTGTGGCGTGAGTTTGACTGGCGTTGGCGAAGATATAGTAAGCAATGCCACAGCAGCAAAAATTGTAACACGCGTTACAGATGGCTTCAATATCAAAGCAGCTTTTGAAAAAACTTTTGAAGAATTGGCTGTTTATGATGGATTTGCTGGCGCAATTGCCATAGACCATCACGGAAATATCTATCATCAAAATTCGCATCCAACGATGGTTTTTGCAAGTTTTGATGGTCAAAAATTAGATGTTTTTGAGTAAATTTGTATAAAAAATGAACATTTATACCTCAAGATTAAATTTAAGACCCGTTTCAAAAAATGATTTACAAGCGGTTCATGACTTGCATTTGTTGCCACAAACAAATGAATTTAATACTTTGGGTGTTCCAAAAAACATCATAGCAACCCAAGAAATTATCAAAAATTGGGTAAAAAACAACGAGTTGACCATCCCAAAAAGCCATACTTTTGTGATTGAAACAACTCTCGAAAAACAGTTTGTTGGATTAATTGGTATAAATTTGGGCAAAGAAAAATACAAAAACGCCGAGGTTTGGTTCAAAATACATCCGCTATTTTGGAACAATGGTTTTGCAACAGAAAGCCTAAAAGCCGTTCTTGATTTTGGTTTTCAAGAATTAAAACTCCACAGAATCGAGGCGGGCTGCGCCATTGAAAATACAAGTTCTGTAAAAGTATTAGAAAAAGTTGGTATGCAAAGAGAAGCGCATACCCGCAAATTATTGCCTTTAGCCACAGGTTGGTCAGACAATTATGGATACGCTATTTTATCAACAGATTAAAAAAAGCCGCCTTTTCAGACAGCTTTTTTAATATAATCGATGTTATAATGAAACTATTTTCCAAAAAGTTTGCCTAACAAACTTCCAAAACCACCCTTTTTGCTCACAGCTTCCATGGCATCACTCATATCGACTTTGCCATCAGCGTTTTGATCCAACCCAAATTGAGTACCATATTTTGAAACCGCGTCCATCAAACCAGAATTTCCAGTACCTCCAGAAATAGCACTTACTATATCCGAAATTTGAAAACCACTTTCGTTTGGATCATTAGCTTTGCCCATCAAAGAGCCCAGCACTTTTGGAATCAAACTTCCGGCAACACCCGCTGAAGCATCACTGCTCAAACCAAATTTTTCGCCCAAACTTCCCGTCAATTGCTCGGTCAATTTTTGAACTACAGGATTTGACGCATCAACATTGCCGCCTTTCAAAAGCCCTGCCAATTGCTCGGTACCGCCATTTTCGGTCAACATTTTTTGAAGCCCAGACAATATTGAGCTACTCGCCTCGCCCATCACGGCATCATTATGTTCATTTGGAACCGCAGCGTTGTTCACCACATCATCCTGTCCAAATTGTTGTACTAATTGTGTTAATTGCTCAAACATATATGTTATTTTATTAAAATTAAAAATCAAATTTAAACAAAAATTTTCAAAACAAACTTTTTATCAAGCAGTTTTTAATAAACTGATAATTTGTTCTGCCAATTCGGTTCCAATGCGATCTTGAGCTTCGGCCGTTGCAGCACCAATATGTGGTGTCAACGAGATTTTTGGATGCATCAAAATCGTCATTTCTGGAGATGGCTCACTCTCAAAAACGTCCAAACCAGCAAACAAAACCTTGTTGCTATTCAATGCCGCAATCAAGGCAACTTCGTCCAAAACGCCTCCACGGGCACAATTCACAATGCCTACCCCGTCTTTCATAGCAGCAAATTCAGCCGCTCCAATCACATAGCCATCCTGTGCCGGAACGTGTAATGTGATAAAGTCTGCATGGCGAAACAAATCGGTCATTGGCTCTGTATCTATCTCAATATTAATAAATTGACCATTATAAAAATCAACTTTGACACTCGCTTTATCCAAAAATTTATCGGCCGCAATCACTTTCATTCCCAATCCTAAAGCCATTTTGGCAACAGATTGACCAATTCTTCCAAAACCGATAATTCCCAAAGTTTTGCCACGCAACTCAATGCCGTTGGCGTACGCTTTTTTCAAGCCGTCAAAATTTGAATCACCCTCAAGTGGCATATTTCTATTGGCATCATGCAAAAACCGAACCCCCGAAAACAAGTGTGCAAAAACCAATTCGGCAACACTTTCAGACGACGATGCCGGCGTGTTTATCACGTGAATCCCTTTAGATCGGGCATAATCTACCGCAATATTATCCATTCCAACCCCTCCACGCCCAATAATTTTCAGACCCGGACACGCATCAATCAACTCCTGCTTTGCCTTTGTGGCACTTCGCACCAAGAGCACCGAAATATCATTTTCGTTGATATAATTTGCCACCTGCTCTTGCGCAACTTTGGTTGTAATTACTTCAAAACCAGCGTTTTCCAAAGCAACAACACCACTTTTAGAAATTCCATCATTTGCCAAAACTTTCATATAATATACTTTAAAATTTATTAATTATTTTTTTTTTGAAGCTATTTCCTGCTATTCGTTCCAATCTCTTGTCCAAAAAGCTTTATTTGCAAAACTTTGCAGGAGCTTCCGTTGGTCGCTCTGCAAAGTTAGCAAATAATAGCTTTTTGACCAGCGAGGATTTCCACTGCTATCAGGGCTATGACACCCCTTTTCAACAGAAAAATTATTTTCAAAAAATTGGTTACAACTCCTGCATAACCCCCACCAAAACAGCAACGCTTTCAATAGGCATCGCATTATATATAGAGGCACGGTAGCCGCCAACAGAGCGATGACCCGCCAATCCAGAAATGCCTGCCGCTTTCCAAAGTGCGTCAAATTTGTCTGTCAAAGTAGCGTCTTTCAACAAAAATGTTACATTCATATTGCTTCTATCATCCACGTTTACAACTCCTTGAAAATTTGGGTTTCGATCAATTTCATCATACAACAAAGTAGCTTTTGCCTCATTCAATTTTTCGATAGCAGCAATTCCACCTAGATTTTTCAACCACTGCATCGTCAACAAAGCCGTATAAACCGAAAAAACCGCGGGCGTATTATACATACTTTCGGCATTAATATGCTTGGTATAATCTAGCATACTCGGTATTTGACGACCCGTTTTGTTCAAAATTGATTCTTTGACAATTACCAAAGTAGTTCCAGCCGAACCCATGTTTTTTTGAGCACCGGCATAAATCAAATCAAATTTTGAAAAATCCAAAACCCGCGAAAAAATATCCGAACTCATATCGCAAACCATCGGAATCGATAGTTCGGGAAACGATTTCATTTGTGTACCAAAAATAGTGTTATTGCTTGTGCAATGAAAATAATCTGCATCGTTCGGAACGCTAAATTTTTTTGGAATATGATTATAATTTTCAGCTTTTGAAGAGGCTACAACCACTGTTTCACCAAAAAGTTTGGCCTCTTTGATCGCTCCAGAAGCCCATGTTCCGGTGTCGAGATAAGCAGCTTTACCATCAATTTTCATCAAATTATAGGGAGCCATCACAAACTCAAGACTTGCACCACCAGTCAAAAATAACGCCTGATATCCTTTGCCCGTTAGACCCAAAAGATCCAATGCAAGCGCTCTTGCTTGATCCATCACCGCAACAAAATCTTTGCTTCGATGCGAAACTTCAAGAATTGATAAGCCCGAATTATTAAAATTTAAAATCGCTTGAGCCGATTTTTCAAAAACTTCGTGTGGCAAGATAGAAGGTCCCGCACTAAAATTATGTATTTTCATCTGTCTGATTTTCAAAATTAAGTTGCAAATTTCGTGATTAATCACCAAAATAAAACCGAACAATTGCCAAAATATAAGAAGTTTATTAACAAAAACGATATAGTTATGATTTCAAATTTATCAAAAACGAAAGTGTGTCCACCTCATCGGCATAATCCCAAAGTTGTGGCTTTTGGGTTGCACCAAAATCAACAGCGTTTTCGATATCAAACCCCGTTACAACACATTGTATTTGGTCTTTTTCTGATTGCAAACGCTGTTTCAACACATTGAAATCGTCATAAAATTCATAAAAAACGGATGATATTGGCGATGCGTGGCTCGTATCTTCCTTTAGGGTTAGAAATCCATTGTCTAACAATTTGAAATTACTCATCAAAAAAACGGCTTTGTTATAATCATAATTATTGGCATACTTTTCATAAAAAACACAATCTTTAAACTCAAAAATAGCTTCAAAAAAAGGTGTAAAATCATAGCCTTTTGGCACAAACATTTTGGAAACATTGCGGCAACCAAGACCAAAATACCTAAAAATATCCTCGCCAAGTGCTTTTAATTGCGCTTTGGATTCCGTGCCATTCAAAACCGCTATCGAGTTTCTACTTTTTCTAATAATGGTAGGTTTAGATTTAAAATAAAAATCAAAATAACGAGCGGTATTGTTGCTACCGGTAGCAATAACGGCATCAAAATTGGTCATTTTGCCATCTATAAATTCAATAAAATCTGACAATTTTGGAGCAACTGCTATCAAATATTTTGCCAAAAAAGGCAGTAAATGCTGGTCATTTGAAGACGATTTGACCATCACCCGATGTCCAGAAAGCAACACACAAACAAAATCATGAAAACCAACCATTGGAATATTTCCGGCAAGAATAATCCCCACATTTTTTTGCGAAATATTATCAAAATTGTATGCTGATAACCATTGATTCAAATTATTTTCGGTCAATGCATTTGCCCATGATTGTATTGCAAAAAAAACATTTTCTGGTGTAAACCAGCCATTATGAGATTGCGACAGCTGTATCAAACTCAAAAAATCGTCATAAAACAAATCGTTATGCAAAACATGGCTCGTTTTTTGACTATTTTGTTCAGAAAATTGTCCTAAAAAACTGCCTAATGCAACAAAAGCTGCTTTTTTATCATTTTGTAACATTTGTTTATTTGTTTATCAATTGTTTTGATTGTAATTTTGCACAAAAATAAGCATTTTTACCAACAAGAAAATACTTTATAGCTTTAAAATACCGTTTTTGACCATAGGTCATTAGCTTAAAAAACAACAAAATGGCAATAATTATTACCGACGAATGTATCAATTGTGGCGCTTGCGAACCAGAGTGCCCCAACACAGCTATCTATGAAGGCGCCGACGATTGGCGGTATAAAGATGGTACAAAATTGATGGGGAAAATTGTTTTGCCTTCCGGCGAATCGGTCGATGCAAGCGATGCTCAAACTCCAATTTCAGACGATGTTTACTACATTGTACCTGGAAAATGTACCGAATGCAAGGGCTTTCATGATGAGCCACAATGCGCAGCCGTCTGCCCTGTTGATTGCTGTGTGCCCGACGAAAACCATGTTGAAAGCGAAGAAACCTTACTTAACCGTCAAGCGTTTTTGCACAACTAATCAAAAATGTCGTCTTCTATTTGAAAACTGTTCAAAAACACTATTGTTTTTTGAATATCATCATGCAAAACCCTGTCGTTTTCTAAAAATGTAACCTCATTTCGATAAGATTTTAAAAACATTTCAACAAAATCGCTTGATTTTAATGGTTTTCTAAAATCTATAGCTTGTGCAGCATTCATCAACTCGATCGCCAATATTCGTTCAAGATTATCTACAACCCGTTTTGCTTTTGTAGCCGCGTTTGCTCCCATACTCACATGGTCTTCTTGACCATTACTTGACACAATACTATCAATACTAGCAGGAGTTGCAAGCTGTTTGTTCTGGCTTGCTATACTAGCGGCAGTATATTGTGGAATCATAAAACCCGAATTTAATCCCGGATTATTGACCAAAAATGGCGGCAAATTTCGCAATCCGCTAATCAATTGATAGGTTCTCCTTTCTGAAATACTGCCCAATTCGGCCAAGGCAATCGCCATAAAATCGAGTGCCAATGCTAGCGGTTGTCCGTGAAAATTGCCTCCCGAAATTATTTGATCACTCTCGTGAAAAACATTTGGGTTATCGGTGACAGCATTCACCTCGGTTTTGAATATTTTTTTGACATAATCGATCGCATCTTTTGAAGCACCATGCACCTGCGGAATACACCGAAAAGAGTACGGATCTTGCACATGTTTTTTGGGTTGAGCAATAATCTGACTACCCAACAAAAAATTTCTAATTCGATGGGCGGTAATAATTTGACCTTTGTGAGGACGAATTTCATGTATCAACTCGTCAAACGGTTCTATTCTACCATCAAAACCCTCAAGCGAAATAGTGGCTATCAAGTCTGAAAAATAAAGCAACTTGCATGATTTCAGCAAGTTATAAATACCATAGGCACTCATAAATTGGGTACCGTTTAGCAAAGCCAAACCTTCTTTTGATTGCAATACAATAGGTTTCCAGCCCATTTTTGACAAAACAGTAGCCGCCTGCTGCGTTTTTCCTTCAAAATAAACATTGCCAAGCCCCAAAAGTGGTAATGATAAATGTGCCAAAGGAGCCAAATCGCCAGAAGCTCCCAATGATCCTTGTTCATAAATTATAGGAAGAATGTCGTGGTTGAAAAAAGCGATCAAACGCTCCACGGTTTGCAGCTGTACACCCGAATATCCGTAACTTAAAGACTGAATTTTGAGCAATAAAATAATTTTAACTATTTGATTATCAACAACATCTCCAGTTCCGCAAGCGTGAGATTTGACAAGGTTTTCTTGAAGTTGCGACAAGTTTTCGTTAGAAATTTTTACATTATACAAAGATCCAAATCCAGTATTGATACCATAAATTGGATCGCTATTTGAACCCATTTTCTCATCAAGATAATCACGGCATTTTTGAATGTTAGCGGTTGCCTCTTCTGAAAGTGCTATTTTTTTTTGCAATAAAATAATTTCATTTAAGTCGCTCAATGTTAACGTATTAGCACTTATATAATGGTAGTTGTCCATAAATTTGGTTTTGAAGTTGTAAAAATATCGGATTAGTTTTTTTAAAACAAGTTTTGTTGATAATTATACATCCTTTGATCTAAAATTTCTACCGAGGATCAAAATTTTTATTCAAAATAGCCAACTATTCGATAATATTTTATGGAGGGTTTACCGTTTAAGCTTACAGTATTTGTTATCCAATTTCCGTTTTGGTCAAAGGTATAAATGTATTCTTGGATGCGTAAATCGGTTTTCAAAGATTTTAAAAGACCGTTAGCATAATAGGTTTTCAAGATGTTTTTTTCGGGACAAAAGTTAGAAACCATAATATCATTTTCATAGCTAATTTGGTAGGTTTCGCTATTATTCTTGGTTGGCTTATTTTTTTTGAA
>JANNBA010000034.1:0-21453 GCA_031384845.1 Bacteroidota bacterium | reverse complement strand
GAAAAAACATCTCCTGTTGTAAACAATTCATTCAGTCCAACATTAGAGGCATTGGCGTTTACGTCAAGACCAGATATGAAATGGATTTTTGGTGGTGCTTATGCCATCGACAGCTTTGAATTATCTTTGAACAATACTTATTTTGGCAAAACTACTTTCAAACAAGATGGTTTGGATGCTAATTTGCGTACAGAATTTATTCCAAAAGTAGTTACAGATTTGGGTATCAACTATAACTTGACAGATAAAATAACTTTTGCATTAAATGCCAACAACATTCTTGATGTATTGCCAGAATGGAAATACGTTGCTGAAAATGCTGCTGGAGCTACTTCACTTGCTGACCCTGCATTTGTAGCAAATCAAACCAACTTATTAACTTTCAACGGTCGTTATTCACAAATGACTTATGATGGTTATCATTTTAGCCAATTGGGTAGAATGTTTAGTTTGTCTATGAACTACAAATTCTAATCGATTTGAAAATAAGAAAGGCTGTCCGATGGGCAGCCTTTTTTTTTTGGATAAATATTTAATTTTTTTTAAATGATAGAAATCAAACGGCCTTTAAACTCAAATCCATATTGAAAACGGAGTGGGTAAGTGCGCCCGAAGAAATAAAATTTACCCCACAATCTGCATAATCTTTAATGGTATTTTCGTTGATATTTCCGGAGGATTCCGTCAAACAGCGATTGCCAATCATGGCTACTGCTTTTTTAGTATCTTCAAAATTAAAATTATCAATCAAAATCCTGTAAACACCTGTGTTATTAAGAATTTCGGCAATTTCGGCAAGGTTTCTTGCTTCGACAATGATCTTCAAATCGAGTTTATGCTCAATCAGATAGGCTTTTGTTTTTTGAATTGCAGCCGAAATTCCTCCCGCAAAATCATTGTGATTGTCTTTGAGCATCACCATATCATAGAGCGCAAAACGATGGTTTTGGCCGCCACCAATCGTTACAGCCCATTTCTCGGCAGCTCTAAACCCGGGAGTTGTTTTGCGAGTGTCCAAAATTTGGGTTTTGGTATCTTTTATTAATTGTACAAAAAAATTCGTTTTTGTGGCTATAGCACTCATCCTTTGCATAGAATTGAGTACCACTCGCTCTGCTTTTAGAATAGATTGAGAACTTCCAGAAACAAAAAATACAATATCTCCTTTTACTACCTTTTGACCATCTTGAATGTGTATTTCTAATTTTAATTTAGGATCTACATATTCAAAAATCATTTTCGCAAAAGCTACACCGGCTATAATCCCGTCTTGTTTGACCAACAATTTGGCTTTTCCTAAAGTGTTTTCGGGAATACAAGCCATGGAGCTATAATCGCCAGACCCAACATCTTCGCGGATGGCATTTTGAATAATCAAACGAAGTTCGTTTTGAAATTGGACTTTAGAAATCATATCTTAAATTCAAAATTATGGAAGATTTGTTGATCGTAATTTACTGTTTTTAAAACCATAAGCAAAATAGAAAATCAACCCAATAAGCAACCAACCACCAAACCATTTCCAGTTATTGATAGTCATTCCAGTTAATAAATAGCTACAAGTCATAAGGCCTAATAATGGAATTAGGGATAGATTTTTTAGAAATGCTAATATGGCCATCACGATACAAAGTACAAAAAAAATCACCAACGAAATATTGGTTGTTGCTTTTTCATCAGAAAAATCCATCATATTTTGAAAATAATTGGGTATCATAAAATGAATTAAGGCAAATACAGCAAGCATCATAAGCGGGAAAATATATTTTGAATTAAGATAAGGCAAATGAAATTTTCCAGCAGTTTTTGGTCTGCGTGGAATTAACAAAACCCCACCACACACTAAAACAAAAGCAAACAAAGTAGCGATACTTGTAAAATCGAGTACAAAAGTTTTGTCTGTAAACAAAATTGGAATACCTACTACAAGCCCTGTAATAATGGTAGAAAAAGACGGTGTTTTGTGTTTTGGATGAATTTTTTGAAAAACTTTTGGCATCAAGCCATCACGACTCATACTGAGCCAAATTCGAGGCTGTCCCATTTGAAATACCAACAAAACACTTGTCATTGCAATCACCGCACAAATAGACACCAAAAATTGCATCCATCCAATATTCAAATTTTCAGGTTCAAAAATAAAGGCCAAAGGATCCCCAACGCCATCAAATTTTTTGTAGTTTACGGCACCAGATAATACTAATGCCAACAAAATATATACAATTGTGCAAATAACCAATGACAAAATCATACCACGCGGCAAATCTTTTTGAGGGTCTTTACTTTCTTCGGCTAGTACGCTAACAGCATCAAACCCAATATAGGCAAAAAACACGCCACTAACTGCTGCCATTACGCCCTTAAAACCGTTTGGCATAAAGGAGCTAACTCCTTCAGAGTTTTCAGGCATCCAATTGAACGTCAATTCATTGGCGAAAACCAAATAGCCACCAACCAAAATAATCAACGCAACAACCAACATTTTGAGCACAACCATAACATTACTAAAATTGCGACTCTCTTTGATACCACGAAAGACTAAATAAGTGATTAGAACATTGATAATGAGTGCTGGAACATCTATAATTATTTTTAAATCTCCCCAAAGAGGTGCGTTATGCCAAGCATTTATGAGTTCTTGATTCAAACTCCCGTTGGCAACTGCATTTTTGGCTTCCATATAACTTGTGCAAAAATATTCGGGCAGATTGACCCCGCATTTTCCTAAAAACGATGTAAAATAATCGCTCCAAGAAAAAGCCACATATATATTGCCGATAGAATATTCCATTATTAATGCCCAACCAATTATCCAGGCAAATATTTCGCCAAAACTCGCATAGGCATACGTATAAGCACTACCTGCAGCCGGAATTCGACTTGCAAACTCACTATAACAAAACGCTGTAAATGCGCAAGCGATAGCCGTAATTATGAACAAAAAAACAACGCCTGGTCCGCCTTTGAACACGGCGTCACCCAGACTACTAAAACTACCTGCACCCAAAATAGCTGCAATACCAAAAAAAGTTAAATCCTTGGCGGTCAATACCCGTTTTAGTCCAGATTGTGATTCGTGACCTTCTTCATTTTGATTAGTAGGTGCTGCTTTTCGTCTGAATAAATTTGAGATGCTCATAATATTTTTAATATTTTTTTTGTTAAGGAAACAAATATATAAAACCAATCGGAATAATTATAATTTTATTTTCAAATGGCTCATTTCACTATAAGAAAAAACTATCAAAAAATAAGAATATAGTATAACAATTAGTTTGTTTTTGATTAAATTGATATAAATTTGATTTTAATTACAAAAATTTAACAAAATGAACAATCACAACAAATTAACAACGGCTTCTGGGCGACCTTATGTCGAGAACGAAAATTCTCAAACGGTAGGCGATCGTGGTCCAATATTGCTTCAAGACTATATTTTGCACGAAAAAATGGCTAGTTTTAATCGGGAGCGAATTCCAGAAAGAGTAGTTCATGCCAAGGGGTCTGGCGCATTTGGCACTTTCAAGGTTACGCACGATATTTCAAAATATACGCGTGCCAAAATTTTTGATATGATCGGAAAAGAAACCAAAGTATTACTTCGTTTTTCTACTGTTGGTGGCGAAAAAGGCTCGGCCGATAGCGAGCGCGACCCAAGAGGTTTTGCCGTGAAATTTTATACAGAAGACGGAAATTGGGATTTAGTGGGAAACAATACCCCTGTTTTTTTTATAAAAGACCCCAAAAAATTTGGCGATTTTATTCACACCCAAAAACGGGATCCTTATACCAACATGAAATCTCCAACGATGATGTGGGATTATTGGTCATTGAACCCAGAAAGTTTACATCAAGTTTTGATTTTAATGTCAGAGAGAGGAACACCTTATGGGTACAGACACATGAATGGCTACGGAAGTCACACTTTTTCGATGATTAATAAAGAAAATGAAAGATTTTATGTCAAATTTCATTTCAAAACGGCTCAAGGGATCAAAAATTTTACAGACCAAGAAGCGGGTGAAATGAAAATGAAAGATATGGATTTTTCCCAACGTGACTTATTAGAAAATATAGATGCGGGTCATTTTCCAAAATGGAATTTGAAAATACAAGTAATGACCGAAGAAGAGGCAAAAACATACCGATATAATCCATTTGATTTGACCAAAGTTTGGCCGCACGCAGATTACCCCCTCATAGATGTTGGTGTTTTGGAACTGAACAAAAATCCTGAAAATTATTTTCAAGATATAGAACAATCAGCCTTTGCGCCTGCTCATTTGGTTGATGGAATTGGATATTCGCCAGACAAGATGTTGCAAGGCCGCATATTGTCATATCCAGATGCACATCGCCACCGTTTGGGAGGCAATTATGAACAAATCCCTGTAAATCGTTGTCCGTTTGCAACCAACAATTATCAACGAGACGGACAAATGCGGGTGGACGGAAATGGAGGTAGAGGAGCCAATTATTTTCCAAATAGCTTTGACGCCATTGTAGTTGACCAAAGTTATAAAGAACCAAGTTGGGATTTAGGTTTGGGTATTGCGGATTGGTATGATCGAAATGCAGAATCAGAAAACGACCATTATTCTCAACCCGCCAATTTATTTGCCTTGATGACAAGTGCGCAAAAGCAAGCAACTATCGATAATATTGTTGGTGCCATGTCTGGAATTTCTGGACCCAAAAAAGACGAAATTGTAAATAGACAACTTTGTCATTGGTTTAGAACAAGTCCTGTATTAGGTATGGGAATTGCACAAGGATTGGGCGTATCACTGGATATGAACATGAAAATGTAAACTAATTTATTTCAAAAAAAAGCCAAAAATCTAATTCGTTTTTGGCTTTTTTTGTTAGAAGTGATTTAATTACAAACCACAATTACATAAAGTTACAAATTTGGTACTTTTATAAAATCAAATTAGACAACAACTGTGAATTTTTTTATAAAAAACGAGATGTTATTTTAGATTCATAAAAATTTAATATATTTGTTTGATAAAATATAGAAATTATGAAAAAAGACAACCTCATTTTTTGGATTACAACCTCCCTTATTTTTCTTTTTGAAGGCGTTATGCCCGCATTAACTTCACAATCAAAAATGGCTCAAGACGGCATTTTACATCTTGGTTATCCTATTTATTTCGGAACTATTTTGGCAGTTTTCAAAGTTTTGGGAACACTCGTTCTGATTATTCCTCGATTCGATTCAAAGCTCAAAGAATGGGCTTATGCAGGATTTGCATTCGATTTTATTTTTGCTTTTTTGAGTTTATTAATCGTTGATGGAGTATCGGCAATGTTGCTGATGCCAATCATTTTTATGGGAATTTTAATGACTTCCTACTATTATTTCCACAAAATCAAAAGCGGCAATTAAATCGTTTTTGTTAATCTAAATGCTAAATATGTATTGTTTTACAACTAAAAAATAGATATGATAACAGTCTCAACCATAATAAAAGCACCGATTTATAAAGTTTGGGAATATTGGAACAGTCCAGCACATATCAAAAACTGGTATTTTGCTTCTAGCGATTGGCATGTTCCAGAAGCCGAAAACAGTTTGAAAGTAGGTGGTCGTTTCAAAATTAATATGGCCGCAAAAGACAAGAGTGCCTCCTTTGATTTTGAAGGAATTTACACTGAGATTTTTGATTTTAAAAAAATCAACTATCATATCATAGACGGAAGATTGGTTGAAGTTGCATTTTTAGAACATCAGAATTTTGTAACTGTTTCTCAACATTTTGAACCAGAAAGCGAAAATCCAGTTGATATGCAACAAGCTGGATGGCAGGCAATTTTGGATAATTTTAAACAATATGTAGAAGAAAACTGATTTTTTATAAAAAAAACAAATGTCATTGAATGACAAGCATCCTATTTTGTT
Source organism: Bacteroidota bacterium (assembly GCA_031384845.1). Taxonomy (GTDB): domain Bacteria; phylum Bacteroidota; class Bacteroidia; order Flavobacteriales; family Flavobacteriaceae; genus Flavobacterium. The sequence continues at coordinate 15,545 of JANNBA010000034.1, read as the reverse complement.
TGGTCTTACTAGTTTCGTGCAAAGAGTTTTCAAACAAAAAAATAAACCCGCTCTCACTTGCGGGTTTATCATCAAAAACAAACAAAATTAATCTTCTTTCTCTTTGTCTTTTTTAGGCTTTTTATTAGATTCTATTTTGGATTTTTTGCCATCTTTTCTATAATAGTAATAATCTTCTTCATTTTCTTCTTGGTTTGAGTTGTAATTCTCACTTTCAGACACATTTTGATGCTGATACTCCTGATTTTGAGCATTACAATTTCCGTTAGAATTACCATAATAACTATAATTATGACCAAAATAATCACGCTTTACAGATCCAAAAACATCTACAATTGTGCCAAACCGGTTATAAATTAGTTGCAAACCACCCACACGGTCTAGCGCAAACCGATTGTAACTCATATAAACCGATCCAATTCTTTTAATTCTATCAAATTGGTCATAATTTACAAACACATTTCCGATGCGTCTAATCCGACCAAAATTGTCATGCTCTACCCGTATGCCACCTTCTACAAAGTGATTTGGCGAACCAAAAGTTGCATTTACGCCACGACGACCGTTTTTGAAAACCACTTCGCCACGAGAAGGCTGGGTATTAAAATCAAATTGACCGTTTGCAAAAACATAAAATGTGATTCCCCTTTCTACAAACTCAATAGGTTGATTTGGGTCAAAATTGCGAAACGTAATTTTAGCAAATGTAGTGTTTGCAAAAAGCAAACTAAAAGCTACAATAAAAATAAATTTTTTCATCATTTTAGGCATTAAAATTCCGCCTACTTTTTCGCTTTTCGGCTGCTGCGAACCACAGAAATATGCGGTTAAGAACACATTTTCAAAAGCTGTGCCAAAACTATTTTTAAAACTTTTTTTTAACAAAAAAATAAGAAGAAAAATTATAAATTATTGTGTCGATATTTCGAATAAAAAAATTATATTTGCACCCATATTTGACCAACCTCTGGCGAAAACCGTGAATGTTGCTTGAATTTCAACCATAATAACAATAAAATGGCAGATTTAATGAAGTTCGTTCAAGACGAATTTGTAACAAGAAAAGATTTTCCAGAGTATAGTGCTGGAGATACCATCACGGTTTACTACGAAATCAAAGAGGGCGAAAAAACCCGAACACAGTTTTTCAAAGGTGTTGTAATTCAACGAAGAGGATCAGGAAACACCGAGACTTTTACGATTAGAAAAATGTCTGGAGCCATAGGCGTAGAACGTATTTTCCCAGTTCATTTACCAGCTTTACAAAAAATCGAAATCAACAAAAAAGGTGCTGTTCGTAGAGCAAGAATCTTTTATTTCAGACAGCTTACTGGTAAAAAAGCAAAAATTAGAGACAAAAGACGATAGTATATTTTCTTTTATGATACAAAAACTTCCTTTTACAGGAAGTTTTTTTTTGCCAAAAAATGACCTCAGATAAGATTATTTTGAACCCAATTCTATTATTTCTAAGTCCTTTATTTGGTCATTATCGATCACAAAACGCAACATAGTTCTTATTTGATGAAAACCACTTTTGCCAACAGCACCCGGGTTTAGGTGCAGCAAGTTGAGCTTTTTGTCATACATCACTTTCAAAATATGAGAATGCCCACAAATAAAAATTTTTGGAGTATCTCGAACCAATTCCGCTTTAATTTTCGGATTATATTTACCAGGATAACCGCCGATATGCGTCATCAAAACCGTAGTGTTTTCGCACAAAAATCTATTGTTTTCTGGAAAATCCATTCGAGCTTGCGCACCGTCAATATTCCCAAAAACGGCTCGTAATGGCTTTAGCTTTTGAATGGTATCTGTAACAATCAAATTCCCAATATCACCCGCATGCCAAACTTCGTCGGCAAGATCAACATACTTTAAAATCAAATCATCAATATGACCGTGTGTATCAGAAAGGAGTAGGATTTTTTTCAAAAAAAATGTAGTTTATAAATGTAAATTTATAAAAAAATATTGGAAATCATCTTTTTTTATGAAATATTTAATCAAAAATAAAAACAATTTCAGTTGTTTGATTTGAAGCAATTCTATGGAACAATTTTTATATTTGATATTTTTTGGGCGTGTCCCTTCGGGTCGGTCTCCGGCTCCCGCTTCCCTAAAAAACGGGAGAGCTCCGCCTTTGCCCTCACGCAAACCACCGACAAATCAATACCCTAAAAAAATACAAATACAATTCGTTTTTCAATACAATTCGCAAATGAAATATTCATATCAAAACAATCTATTTTTAGATTCAAGTACAGAAAACACATATAATCTCTATTCTAAATTAAAATTTGCGTACATGGGTTGCATTCAAAATATTAATTGTAATTTTGTTCAAACAGTAGGAGGGATGCAACATACAAAAAACAAGTGGGCCATTTACAAATCTAGTAAAAATAGGTGTAGCATTCTAATATTACATTTTTGTAGCATTTTTTTGATAAGTTGTAATAACCCAAAAACCACTCCATATAAGGTTTCAACACACAATAGCGTGCAATATGCTAATGGATTTAGTATTCAAAATTTTGAATTGTTTTCTGTTCTAACTGTAAAAAAGCCGTGGCCCACTTCCAAAAATAATTACACCTATATTTTGACCACAAATCCGTCAAATGTGCCAGATAGTTTGCGACAATTTTCGATCATAAAAATACCCTTAAAATCAATTGTTGTCACATCGACAACCCATATTCCGTCGTTGGAAATGCTTAATGTCGAAAAAACATTGGTTGGATTTCCTCAACTCGACTACATTTCGTCTCCAAAAATTCGCTTTCTGATAGATCAAAATAAGATTAAAGAATTGGGAAATAATCAAAATCTAAATCTTGAAGTTTTAGTAAATTTGCAACCCGATGTGATTGTTGGATATGGTATAGACAACAATAATCCTGTCTTTGAAAACATTCAAAAAAACGGGTTAAAAATGATGCTAAATGGAGATTGGAATGAAGAAACCCCATTAGGAAAAGCGGAGTGGATCAAATTTTTTGGTGCTTTATACAACAAACAATCACTGGCAAATAGCCTATTTTTGAAAATAGAAAAAGACTATAAAGCCACCAAAAAATTGGCGCTTGCAGCACCTGAAATGCCTACAGTTTTGATTGGCGACTGCTACCAAGACCATTGGAATCTTCCAAAAGGAAATAGTTGGGGTTGTAGGTTTTTATACGATGCAAAATCACAATATTTGTGGCAATACACCAGCGGTACAGGCAGTAATACTTTGTCATTTGAGTCTGTTTTTGAAAAAGCAAATCAAGCCGATTTTTGGTTTAGTTCGGGACAGTTTTCGACCAAAAAAGAAATGTTGCAAAGCAATCCGCATTATGCTCAATTTAAAGCTTTTAAGTCTGGTAATCTTTATACTTTTGGAAACAAAAAAGGAAAAACTGGCGGTATTATTTATTATGAATTGGCACCAAATCGACCCGATTTGGTGTTGAAAGATTTGGTGAAAATTCTACATCCTGAGCTTCTTAAAAATTACAAACCTTATTTTTTTGAAAAACTAAAATAAGTTTTTTATAAATTTTGTGTACTTTTGTGTGAAGCAATTTCAAAGCGATTCAAAATTTTAAAAAGTATGCCAAAAAACCAAAATGTATTATTGTTTAGTGGGCTTGTTTTTTTGCTGATTGTTGTTTTTTTGCTCAACATTACTTTTGGACAAGTTGCTATTCCATTCAAAGAAGTTTTTCAGAGTTTAAGTGGTAATGTGGCCAGCAAATCTACTTGGGAGTATATCATTATTCATTTTAGATTACCAAAAGCAATTGTAGCGATTTTGGTAGGAATAGGGATTTCGGTGGCAGGCTTGATGATGCAAACCTTGTTCAAAAATTCTTTGGCAGACCCATATATATTGGGGTTAAGCTCCGGATCGAGTTTTGGCGTTTCTATATTAATTTTGGGCGCATCCTTGTTGTCAAATCCTTTGGGATACTTAATTATCTCAACATTTGGAATCATATCGGCCTCCTGTATTGGTAGTTTTTTGGCATTTTTTTTTGTAATTATAGCCGCCAAGAAAGTCAAAGACACCAATACAATTTTAATAATCGGATTGATATTTAGCAGTTTTGTAGCTTCCTTTGTAAGTATTCTCACCAATTTTAGCGGTGCAATCGAACTTCAAAAATTTGCTTTCTGGAGTTTAGGAAATTTAGGAAATTTAGATTGGAAATCGATTTTAATTTTGGGATTGTGTATTTTGGTAGGGTTGGTTTTGGCATTACAAAATATAAAATCGCTTGATGGCTTGCTTCTTGGCGAAAATTATGCCAAAAGTATGGGGCAAAATGTTTCAAAAACAAGATTATCAATACTATTTGCAACCAGTTTGATCACAGGAAGTATCACCGCATTTGTGGGACCAATTGCTTTTGTTGGGTTAGCCGTACCACATCTTGCCAAAATCCTTTTCAAAACAAGTAAGCATCTTGTTTTGTTAGTAGCTACTTGTTTATGTGGTGCTATATTGATGCTACTTTGTGACACTATTTCTCAAATGCCGGGCTTCGAGTTCACACTTCCAATCAACGCAGTAACCTCGATTATTGGCGCGCCAATTATTATTATTTTACTTTTAAAAAAACAAACATCAAACTAATCTCGAGTTGATAATGTTATAATTACTTTGGTATTATTGCTTCTTGTATTACTTTCTGTATTTTTTCGCGTATATTTTCTTTAGACAACCTGTTTGGCGCATTTGAATCTGGATATGTTCTGTTAGACAAAAAGACATAAACAATTTCGGTTTCTGGATCTGCCCAAGTCATAGTACCCGTAAAACCAGTATGCCCAAAACTCGATTTGGATACACAACCACAAGTTGGTCCTTCTTTGTCGATTTGTGGCTTGTCTAAGCCAAGCCCACGACGATTGCCATCTGCACAAAAATAACAATTGTTAAAATCATCAAAAGTTTTTGGACCAAAAAAGGTGTGGCCACCATAGTTGCCTTTTTGCAAATACATCTGCATAATTTTGGCAACATCCATTGTGGTCGAAAATAATCCGGCGTGACCAGCTACACCACCATCCATCGCAGCTGCCATATCATGCACATATCCCTGAAGTATCTGGTGCCTAAAATAAGTATCAATTTCTGTAGGCGCAATATCTTTGGCATCAAATTTTTGCAAAGGATTAAATAAAGTATAATTTGCTCCTAGCGGATCAAAAAATTGCGCTTTGCATAAATTATCCAAACGCTTTTGAGCCATTTTTTCTACAAATTCTTTTAAGATTATAAAAGTAAAATCACTATATTTATACTCCTTTTTAGACAAAAGGGGGCTGTCTATAATCGTTTTAATAATCGAGTCGTGATAGTCGTTTCTTATGTATAAATTTGAGGCAACTTGTTTTGAAAAATCATGGTCAAAATTTTTACAATAATATTTCTCCAAAGGATTTTTCAAACTATCCAAGGTTTTTTTATAAAACGGGATCCATGGCTGTAATTTCCCATAATGCGACAATAAAGTTTTGAAATCAATATCTTTTTTGTTTGAATTTTCAAAAATTGGCAACATCTTGCCCAGCTTTGTATTCAAATGAACCTGTTTTTTGTCATAAATTTGCATCACACTTGGTAATGTTGCCAATATTTTTGTTAGTGAAGCAACATCAAATAAGGTAGTATTGCTTATTTTTTGAATTTTATCATACGTTTGATATCCAAATGATTTTTGATAAAAAACCTTGCCCTTTCTAGCTACCAAAATCTGTATGCCTGGCGTCATTTTATCTTCGATCGCTTGTTGTGCAATGACATCAATTTTAGCCAAAATAGCACTATTCATACCCACATTTTCTGGGGCTGTAAAACCTAAAACATTATTTTTTGTCGTTTTCAAACCTGTATTTATTGCAAACGAATTATTGATAGAAACTGGTAATTTTCCTTTGGATTCAAACGCACCAAAAAGCAATTGTGCTGAAACCACCTGACTTACAGCTGTATTTTGATAAGAAACGATTAATGATTTGAAGTTGTCAAAATTGGTAATCGGCAAAAGAGAATAGGGCTTTGCAAAAATATTCAAAATTACATGGTTGTATTTGGCAATAGAATCCAATTTTGATAATTCTTCTGGTTTGAAATCGTGTTTTTTCCAAGCACCATCTGCCTTGTGATAGCCAATAATTACTAAAGAAAATGGTTTGAGTTTTACAAGCAAACTATCTATATTTGAATCAGAAATTTCTGTAATCTCTGTATATTTTTTGAGCGTAGCAACAAAACTATCGTTGAGGTCATCTCCCAATTTGACATAAGCAATTTTTTGTTTATCTACATTTTTTATTGGCAAAATATCGCTTTCATTTTTCAAAACGGTAATGGCTTGCTCATACAATTCAAATTGAAGTGCCTCGTTTTCGGTAGTATTCAAATCAGCATCAAGGTTTTGCATTTCAATAGGTTTATACTGATTCAAACCTGCTTTGAATTTATAATTAAGAATTTTTTTTACAGAATAGGCCAATCTTTCTTCACTAATAATCGAATCTTGATAAGCAACACAAATTTTTTCGACTGCAAGCGGAACATTTTCTGCAAATAACAAAATGTCATTTCCAGCCAGAAATGCTTCCAAATCAATATCGCCAGGTGCCTTAAAATTGCTTGCACCTTTCATATTTAGGGCATCCGTAAAAATCAAACCCTTAAAACCAAGTTCTTTTTGCAGCACATTAGTTACCACATTATAAGAAATTGAAGTTGGATAGTTGGGTCTAGATTCCAAACTTGGCACGTTCAAATGCGCAACCATTACAGAGGCAAGTCCATGAGCAAAGAGTTTTTTGTAAGGATAAAAAGCAGTTTCGTCGAGCTGCTCCCTCGAAAAATTCACCATCGGCAGTGTGTGATGCGAATCTGTTTCTGTATCACCATGGCCTGGAAAATGCTTGCCGGTCGCAAAAACCCCTTCGCTCTGAATCCCTTGCATCAACCAAAGTGCGTGATTGGTAACCCTTATTTTGTCCTCGCCAAAAGAGCGTGTCCCAATGATTGGGTTGCGTGGATTGGTATTAATATCCAAAACGGGAGCAAAATTAAAGTGTGCCCCAATTCTTCTGGTTTGCGCACCATAGGCACGACCTACTTTTTTGATAAAACTTGAATCTGTTATCGCTCCCAAAGTCATATTCCACGGAAATCGATTGATAGAGTCTAATCGCATCGACAATCCCCACTCGGCATCGATACCAATAAACATTGGTGTTTTTGCCAACGATTGATAACGATTTGTTAATTTTGCTTGCCGCTTTGGTCCACCCTGAAAAAAAATAAGACCACCAATATGATAATTTTCGACCAATTTTTCGATATTATTGGTATGCACGGTATCTTTGTTTGACCAAGCTGCCACCATAAAAAGCTGACCAATTTTTTGGTCAAGTGACATTTTATGATACACACTATCAACCCAAACTTGTTGTTGTATAGGCTGCAAAATTTCATTTTTCTGTTGTTGAGACAAGACCAATTGTGTGCCAAAAAGCACTAATAAAAATATCTTTTTCATCTATATTTTGTTTTAAAAAAACCGACTATGCCAGCTATCTACCGCAGCAACTTCCCACGATTCTTTAAATTCTTCGATTGTATTTACCAAATTGTTAAAAACAATAGTTTGCGCTGTTACAGCCCTTTCTTTGGCCATTTTTTTAAAATCAATCAACGATTTGTGCGCAATATGATCCCCGTTTTTGAAAGTAACATTCATTTTGTCCAACAAATCAACCCCAAATTGCTGCTCCAAACCTTGAATAAAATGAACAGACTTGTCGATAGCACAACCCGTTGCAACCTGTACATCTTGGTTTACGGCAATAATAATAAAACGATTGTATTTCAACAAATACCCAGTTTCCAAATCTATTTGATGCGCCTGCCACTGCGTCAAAAAAGCAGCCAACTGCACCTCAATAGCAGCAAATTCGGTGTCCGAAAACTTTCTATTCGATTGGTAAATCCATATTTTTGAATCCTCTGGAAGATTGTCAAAGTCTATAAGCATTTTGTTTTTTGATTAAATTAAACGTTTCATTCGCCATTTTGGCAACCCTAAACATTCAAAATTGTCAACAAATTTACAAAAAAACTGGCGTTTAAAATCCGCATTGAAGCACTTTAATATTTTTTTAATACTTTACAAACAATCCCAAAATTCAAATTCAAAATTTTTTTCTTTTTTTGGATCACACTATCCGTCTCGCACAGCACCCGTCCCGCCGCACGCTAAATCTTTTGTTTTTTTCTGAAAAAGAAAAAAACAAAAGGATACCGCTACGTCGGGGATATTATAGACTTTTAAGATTGTCTAGCCTGAGCGCAATTTTTAATATTAGAAAAAAATAATTTAAACAAATATAATTCCAATTCTAATTCCCTTGCATTTGACCGTAGGATTCTATTGAATTTTTGAACATGGATCTTGATATTTGTTGAGCCGAAAGATTCTTACGAAAATTTCTAGATATAGATTTTTGTGATGAAAAGCACATAGCGTGTTTTGCGTGAGGGCAAAGGCGAAGCTCTCCCTTTTTTCAAGGGAAGCGGGAGCCGGAGACCGACCCGATAGGGGCACGCCCAAAAAAAAATATTTTGAGGGTTAGATTTGGTATTATTTTAAATATTGCAAGTTTTTTTTGATAATCAATGTGGTAATTTGTCCATCAAAAAGCCATAAAGCCAGGTCCCTATTATCGCAAATATTAGGGTGATGGTCATCACGGATACGCCTGTACCAATTTGTGCAAAAATTGGCCCTGGACAAGCGCCTGTGATGGCCCATCCTGCTCCAAATATAAGTCCGCCATAAATATTGCCTTTATTGAATTTTTTGTCTTGCATGGTGATTGCTTCTCCAGAAATTGTTTTGATATTGTATTTTTTTATAAAAAAAACGGAAACAATTCCAACAAACACGGCACTTCCGATGACGCCAAACATGTGAAATGATTGAAAACGAAACATTTCTTGTATGCGATACCAACTTATAATTTCGGCTTTTATAAAGAGGATTCCGAAAAGCATTCCTACGATCAAAAATTTGATATTGGGAAGCAATTGTATTTTTATTTTGGTATTTGTTTCAAGGGTCGTTTCTGGTTTTTTTGTTCCAAAATCGAAGGTTTTATTTGTCATAAGTTTTGATTAAAGTGATAATAGGTAGGGTAATAAAAAGTTGGCTACTACTAATCCGCCAACAAAAAAGCAACAGGTTGCAATGAGTGATGCCAATTGCAAGTTGGAAAGGCCTGAGATGGCGTGTCCACTGGTACAGCCACCTGCATATCGTGAGCCAAATCCTATAAGCAAGCCGCCAAAAGCAATGATTAGAAAGCCTCTTAATGTAGCTAAACTTTGCCAAGAGAAAATTTCTTCGGGCATCATTCCAGCAATGTTGGAGATGCCATAAGTAGCCAATTCTGTTCTTAAATTAGGGTTGATGGTTATGACATTTGGGTTTGTCAAGAATGTGTAGGCAACGATTCCTCCGATAAATATACCAATTACAAAAAATAGATTCCAGATTTCTTTTTTCCAATTGTATTGAAAAAATGGTAGGTTCGACGGAAAGCAGGCGGCACAAATATGACGCAAATTGGAACTTATACCAAAAGTTTTGTTTCCCAAAATTAATAGGGCGGGCACCGTAAGTCCTATTAATGGGCCTGCGATATACCATGGCCATGGTTGTTTGATGGTTTCTAAAATACTCATGATTTTTGTTTGTGCAAAATTAATAATTAAAAATAATATTTGTGTAACATTTGTCACGCTCCAAAAAAAAAGTGCTTGAGGATACAAGCACTTTAAAAATTTATGGAAGAAGCTATGATTTGTCTTCTTCTTTTTTGGCGGCACAACAGCCAGATTTTTTTGCTTTGTCGCAGGATTTTTGCTCTTCTGCAGAACAGGTTTTTTGCGTTTTGCTGCATTCTTTTTTGTCTGCTGCACATTTTTTGGTTTCTACACCTGTGTTTGTAGCTGATTGATCTGTGGCTTCGGCTTTTTCGCCAGCGTGACAGGTTTTGCCTTGTACTTTGCTAGCATCACTTTTTGCTTTGGCACAGCAAGACATTTTTGGTGCTTCGGCAGTTGTTGCTTCTTGGGCATTTGCACCCAAAGTGAACAAAGTGGTTAGTGCGAGTGTGTAAAAAAAATTTTTCATTTGTATTGATTTAAGTTGTTTTTTTTTGTGCTGTGGGCTTTTGGGTTTTAGAATTGTATTTTATTTTTAAAAACGGATTTTGATTTCAAAACCAAAAATGCTTTTTGCTCATTTAAAGTTGTAAATTTATATTATTTTTTATAAAAATGCAAATTTTGCAAATTATCGAAAATTTTAATTTCTTAAAGCAGCTTTTTGGCTCAAATTGAATTTTTCTACTTTAGAAATTTTATATTTGGTGTCATATAAAACCAAATTTTGCAACACTTCAATTTCAATTTCGGTGTTGCTAACGATCATAATTTCAGAAAAATTTGTGTTCATGCTTACATTCAAAACACCATTTATATCTAGAAAAAGGTTTGACACACTATTGCTGCAACCGCTACAAGTTATTCCTTCAAAGTGGTATAGGTTGAGGTGGATTTGGCTATTTTTCTTAAATTCAAAAAAAAGCTCTGTCTGAGTTCTTGCTGGAATTGAATTTGTGGCCGTTGCGATGGAATTAATCAAAAAAGCGTGGTCAAATAGTTGTTTGTATGCTAGCAAATTTCCTCCAAATGGCGGGCTGACTTCAAACTCTCGATTGAAAAGCAGGCCAAACAATTTTCCGTGATTTACTAACAGTTGTTGCATTTTCCAAACATATTTTTGTCGCATTGTTGGCGGAAGCGCACAGAAAAAAGTTTGTTCGATAATATAGTCATAGCAGCCATTGTGTTCAAAAAAATCACCTAGAATAACGGTGATATTTTCATTTTCGGCAAACTGTATTTTCAAGTTTTTGATCAAAGTTGGTGCAATGTCAATTACGGTAATATTGGTAAATCCCTGTTCTAACAAGTAAACGGCTTCATAAGTATTTCCGCAGCCTGGAATCAAAATTCTGGCGTCTTTTTGATCGATGGTGTCAATATAATCCTTTATTGGTGGAGATATTCTTCCTAAATCCCATCCAATTTGATCAGACAAATATTGGTTGTCCCAATAGGTTTTGTCCAAAGGTAAATCGCAACTCACGGCACAACATATTTCTGATTCCATATTGTTCATTTTAATTTTAGATTCAATTATTAATGTTTGATAAACAGGCATTGATATCTTGCCACGTTCCGCCATTGCTTATGTTTTGAAAACCATTTTGTTCTAATATCATTTTGGCATGACCACTTCTATTGCCGCTTTTGCAAAAAACGATAATATGGTTTTTATGATCAAATTGATCCAAGTGAGATGGTACTTGATCCAAAGGAATATTTGTTGACCCTTTGACGTGTCCTTCTGCAAACTCCTCGGCTGTGCGAACATCTACCAAGAAAGCACCGTCTTGTATCAGCTTTGAAAAATCATTTTTGACATTATTTTGTCCTAATATTTGGTTGAAAAATCCCATAATTGTATTTTTTTGTATTAAATTTAGTGCACTTTACTCTGACATATAAAGTCGGTTTTGGGGACATTGGTTTTGGAAATTGCATTGAATCCACCTTCGATTTCTGAAAAGTTTCGATATCCTCGTGCTTGCAAGATTGAGGCAGCTATCATTGATCTATAGCCCCCTGCACAATGCAAAAAGAAATGTTTTTCTGGGTCGATATCTTTTATCCAATCGTTGATTTCTGCAAGTGGGCGCAAAAATGCTTCTTCAACATGCTCGGCTTCATATTCATTAAATTTTCGAATGTCTATAACAATTTTGTCATTGTTATTCCATTCATTTTCAAATGTTTGAGCTGTAATTCTGTTTACAGTTTCTATTCCAAAACCTGCTTTTTTCCAAGCTTCAAACCCGCCTTGTAGATGCCCAATAACGTGATCAAAACCAACACGTGATAAACGAGTTATAGATTCTTCTATCTTGTCTATATCTGCAACAAGCATTATGGGTTGCTTTACATTTTCTATCAATGCGCCAACCCAAGGAGCAAAGTCGCCATTGATTCCAATATTGATAGATTGTGGCACTGATCCCACTGCAAAATCGCCATTATTGCGGGTGTCCAAGATTAATGCACCGGTTTCTGCAGCTATTGCTTCAAAGTTGGTTGCTGAAATTTCATTCATTCCGGCGTTTAAAATTTTTTCAAAAGTGGGTATGCCTTTTTTATTCATTGCTACATTCATTCCAAAATAGTTTGGAGGCGGTAGAAGACCATCTGTTACTTCTGAAATAAATTCGGTTTTGGTCATATTGGCACGCAGGGCATAATTTGTCGCTTTTTGCTCACCTATTGTTCCTACGGTTTCTTTGCTCATATTTTTTCCGCAAGCGGAGCCAGCGCCGTGAGCAGGATACACAACAACATTGTCTGCAAGAGGCATAATTTTATTTCGCAAAGAGTGAAATAGTATTCCTGCCAACTGTTCTTGTGTTGTATTTGCTGCTTTTTGTGCTAAATCTGGTCTTCCAACATCGCCCAAAAACAGGGTGTCTCCAGAAAAAATGGCGTGGTCTTTGCCATTGGCATCAATCAACAAATAAGTGGTGCTTTCCATGGTGTGTCCAGGTGTGTGCAAGACTTTTATCTTGATATTTCCAATTTCAAAAATTTGATTGTCTTTGGCAGAAATGAATTCAAATTCTGGAGCTGCATTTGGCCCATATACAATCTTGGCAGCTGTTTGTTTGCTCAAATCTAGATGACCAGATACAAAGTCTGCATGAAAGTGTGTTTCAAAAATATATTTTAGTTTTACATTATCTCTTTTCAAGCGATCTGTGTATGGCATTGTTTCTCGTAGCGGATCGATAATTGCCGCTTCGCCATCTGACACAATATAATAAGCACCCTGTGCCAAACATCCTGTATAAATTTGTTCGATTTTCATTACTATTTTTTTATTGCTTTGAAAGTGCAAAATTAGTGATTGAAATTTGTTTTGCTGTAACAAATGTCACATATTGTTAAAAAATGTAGGTAGTAATCGCTTTTTAAACAACAAATTGTCTTTTGAAGGCTTGCGTGAGGGCAAAGGCGGAGCTCTCCCTTTTTTCAAGGGAAGCGGGAGCCGGAGACCGACCTGAAAGGGCACGCCCAAAAAACTATATTCCTACATAATTACTTGGTGTGATTTGAAGCAACTCTGCCTTGATTTTGTCGTTTATATCAAGAGTATGAATAAAATTTTGAATGGCATTTTGATCAATTGTGGTATTGGTTCTGGTGAGATTTTTCAGTGCCTCATAGGGATTTGGGTAGCTTTCTCGGCGCAAAATAGTTTGAATAGCTTCGGCTACGACTGCCCAATTTTTGTTGAGGTCATCGGCTAATTTCGTCTGGTTTAGGAGCAGTTTTTCGAGTCCTTTTAGGGTGGCCTCGATAGCGATAATTGTATGTCCAAACGGAACGCCTATATTGCGTAAAACGGTGCTATCAGTGAGATCACGCTGTAATCTTGATAATGGAAGTTTGCTCGAAAGGTGTTCGAATATTGCGTTTGCGATGCCCAAATTTCCTTCAGAATTTTCAAAATCGATAGGGTTTACTTTGTGGGGCATTGCCGAGGAGCCAATTTCGCCTTCTTTGATTTTTTGTTTGAAATAATCCATCGAAATATAGGTCCAAATATCTCGGTCAAAATCAATTAGAATGGTGTTAATGCGTTTTAGTGCGTCAAAAAATGCCGCAAAATGATCATAATGTTCGATTTGGGTTGTTGGAAACGAGTGATGCAACGAAAGGGTTTTTTCTACAAATTTTTGACCAAATTGCTGCCATGCAATTTGTGGATAAGCAACATTGTGGGCATTAAAATTTCCGGTTGCACCGCCAAATTTGGCTGCAAAGGGAATTTGCACCAAAAGGCGTTTTTGCTCTTCAATTCGTGCCACAAAAACAGCAATTTCTTTTCCCAATCGGGTAGGGGATGCAGGCTGACCGTGGGTTCTTGCAAGCATTGGTATCTGTTCCCAACTGATTGCTAATTCTTTCAATTTGTGAGTTAAGCGATCCAAAACCGGCAAATAAACCTGCTCAAAAGCGTGCTTTGTTGATAACGGAATAGCGGTGTTGTTGATGTCCTGCGAGGTCAAACCAAAATGGATAAACTCTTTGAATTGTCCTAAATTCAATTCATCAAATGCCGATTTCAAAAAATATTCAACCGCTTTAACGTCGTGATTTGTAGTTTTTTCGATGTCTTTTATCGCTTTTGCGTCTGCTGTCGAAAAATTGGTGTAAATCAAACGTAAGGATTCAAAAACGCTCTCGTCAATCGCATCAAGCTGTGGCAACGGAATTTGACAAAGCGCAATAAAATACTCGATTTCTACCATCACCCGATATTTGATTAGCGCTTCTTCAGAAAAATATTGCGATAGTTTTTGGGTTTTGTTTCTATAGCGGCCATCAATTGGCGAAACGGCGTTTAATTCTGTAAGAACAATCATATTTTTGGTTTTAAAGCTGCAAATATAGCAAGACTTTGCGGGTTTTTGTTTCAATTTTATTAAAAAATACTTTTATCGTCCACCAAAAATGGCACTTCCAATTCGCACCATCGTACTACCACAATCTACCGCAATTTGATAGTCGCCAGACATTCCCATCGACAAAATTTGAAGCTCAAAATTGTCAGTTTTATGATTTTTCAATTCATCAAAAACGTTTTTCAAACCCTCAAATTCCGCCTTAATTTGCCCGATGTTTTCTGTAAAACTTGCCATCCCCATCAACCCAACAATTCGAACATTTTGAAGCCCTTTAAAAATATCTGAAACCAAAATATCCTGTAATTCTGTTGGATTCAAACCAAATTTTGAATCCTCACTAGCAATAAAAATCTGAAATAAACAATCAATTTTGCGGTTGTTTTTTGCTGCCTCGGCATCTATTTCTACCAACAATTTTAGGCTATCAACACCGTGAATCAGCGACACAAACGGCGCCAAAAACCGCACTTTGTTGCGCTGTACGTGACCAATAAAATGCCATTCGATATCTTTTGGCAAAGCCTCAAACTTGAATTGCATTTCCTGAATTTTGTTCTCCCCAAAGCGTCGCTGCCCCGCACGATAAGCCTCCAAAACCATTTCGACAGGCTTGGTTTTTGAAACCGCAACAAGCGAAACTGCCGATGGTAAACTAGAATTAATTTGAGCCAGCTGTGTTTTTATAGACATCAAAGAATATACATTTTTAGTCCACAAATATAGTTTTTTTCAACAAAAAAGCACTCCAAAACAGGGTTTTTTCTTGACTTTTGGCGCAGACCATCCGTCCTGCACACCTACAGTCCCGCTGCACGCTATATCTTTTGTTTTTTTTCTGAAAAAGAAAAAAAACAAAAGGATGCCGCTGCATCGGGGCGAATTTAGACTTTTGGGGTTTT
>JANNBA010000012.1:0-3961 GCA_031384845.1 Bacteroidota bacterium | reverse complement strand
TTTTGAAGACGAGTTGGGCGAAGCTAATTTTAAGGTTTTTATGAACACCCATATTATGAAGCAGGTGATTGCTGCGCAAATCAAAAACGAAAACTCTCCTTGGTGGGATAATGTTTCGACTGAAAAAATGAAGGAAAACAGCACACAAATTATCACAAAATCGTTTGTTGATGCGGTTTCTAATTTAGAAATTCAGTTGGGCAAAGATGTCAATACGTGGCGTTGGAGCAGGGTGCATTTGCTGGAGCATCAGCATGCGATGGGAAAAATTGCTGTTTTGCGTTCTTTGTTTAATGTTGGTCCAACGGCAGTGGCTGGCAGCAACGAGGTGATCAACAACTTGATGTTTGATTATACTGATGGCAAGAGCTATGCAGTCAAAGCGGGGCCTTCTACGCGGCGCATTATAGATTTTTCGGATATCGAAAACAGCTGGAGCATATTGCCTACTGGGCAATCTGGCAATATGATGAGTCCTCATTATGATGATCAAGCTGGGCTTTATCGGGAAGGTAAGTTTAGAAAAATGATGATGAATAAGTCTGAAATTATGGCAACATCGACTAAGTTGGTGTTTTTGCCAAATTCGAAATAAAAAAAAGAACCGCTGTGGATACCGTTTAATGGTATTTTGTGGGTTTTGAATTGGTTTTTTTTTGAAAAAAAAGTGGTCTTTCGGAGGCTTGCGTGAGGGCAAAGGCGGAGCTCTTTTGGGGCTGGCGTTTTTCAGCCAGCCCCAAAAAGCGGGAGCCGGAGACCGACCCGTAGGGGCACGCCCAAATAGAAAAAATTTAGAGAATTTGGCGGGGTTGCATTCGATCAAATAATGAGTAATTCGGCTTGTTTGAGGGCGACTTGATCTATTACGACGGCATCTATTTGGGTGGTGTTTGGTGCTCGACTCAAGTCTGTTGTTGCGCCCAATAACACAGCGTCTGTACCTACTTTCATGGCACAATTGGCATCTTGGACTTCAAATTTTTTGAACTGAAACATTTTGGCAGGTGTAGAAGGGTATTGTTTTTTATTTGCACCAAAGTTAGTCGTTTTAGTTTGCTTTTTTTTTAACTAAAAACTGAAAAAAAATCATTTTCTTGCCAAAAGTTGTCTTTTACTCATTCAAAACGGTGATTTACTCATTTACTGATTTTAAATATAATGGATATATTATATTTGTTTCATAATATTTTACAAATGAAAAAATTTATCATAATATACTTCACGTTTTTTGGTTTTGCAGTCATGCAATCTCAGTCAATAGATCGTTTGACAGCCGTTTTGAAACAATCAAAAAACGACATCGAGAAAGCTCAAAATCTGAATGCACTTGCGGATGCTTACAAAACAACTGATCCAAAATTGATGATGGCATATTCTACAAAAGCGTTGCAATTGTCACAAAAAATTCAGTATAAAATAGCAGAAGGCAATGCCAATTTGAATATGGGTAATGCTCATATTATCATAGGGAATTATGCCGAAGCTTTGAAGCATTTTTCGTTGGCGCAACATATTTTTGAAAACGAAGCACCATCAAATGCAGCTGAAAACACAGCCGTAAAAAAAGGATTGGCTAAGGCTTTTGGAAGTATCGGAATCGTTTTTGACGAGCAAAGCAATTATTCAAAAGGGCTGCAATATCATTTGAAAGCTTTGACAATATATGAAGCTATAAAAGACATCAAAAAATGCGGTCAGGTTTATAACAATATTGGGGTTTCGTACAAATCACAATCGTCTGATTTTAAGGCGTTAGAATATTTTTTGAAGGCTCAAAAAATTCAAGAGAAACTGAAAGATGCTACTATTGGGATCACGCTCACCAATATTGCGAATTGCTATTTGAAGCAAGACAATATTGAAAAAGCGTTTGAATATTATAGTAAAGCAAAAGCCAATATTGATATCAATCAAGACCATCGAGCATTGGGCGAATGGTATAACAATATAGGATTGTATTATCAAAAAACGAAAATGCCAGATAAGGCGATCCAAAACTGGAATTTATCGATTCAAACTTTCAAAAATATTGAAGACAAATTTGGCGTTTGCGAAACCTATCTTTATTTGGGTAGGTTGTATTTGGAACAAAACAACCTGAATTTGGCATTAGCAAACAGCAACTTAGCATTGTCTTTGTCTGAAGAAACGGGGGTTTTGGAACAAAATGTTGCTGCCGAAAAACTTTTGAGTGCTGTTTTTAAAAAACAAAACAACACTGCTCTAGCATTAGCTCATTTTGAATTATACAGCCAAGCCAAAGATAGTTTGACCAACGCAGAAAACATAAGAAAAGGGGTTGAATCTGCTATGAATTTTGAGTTTGATAAACGCGAAGTTATACAAAAGGAAGAACTTGAAAAAAAGGATTTATTGCTTGCAGCACAAGCCAAACAGAATAAAATGCAATTGTTTTTTGTTGGGCTTTTTACCTTGTTGTTAATCGGAATTGGATTTTTGTTTTATAATCGTTTGCAACTCAAAAAAACATTAACGCTTCAAAAAGAATTGGCAGAATACGAACAGAAAGCACTGCATTTGCAAATGAATCCGCACTTTGTATTCAATTGTTTGGGATCGATATCGAGTTTTATTGTTCAAAATGGTGCACATTCGGCGGTGCGCTATTTGACCAAATTTTCTAAATTAATGCGATTAACGCTCGAATATTCCAAACAATCATTGATCCCGATTGATAAAGAAATCGAAGGGCTTGAAAACTATCTGGAATTAGAGCAATTGCGATTCAATCATAAATTTGATTTTAAAATCAGCAAAGACCAAGCCATTGAAGACGATTTGGCATTGCCGCCACTTTTGTTGCAACCATTTGTTGAAAACGCTATTATTCATGGTATAATTCCGGGTAAAGTACAAGGATTGATTACTATTAATTTTACGATAGATTCGCAAAACTTAATTTGTACGATTACAGATAACGGAATTGGGTTTCATAAATCGGCAGCACTAAAAATGGATACTGTAGTGGTTCATAAATCGATGGCATTGGATATTACCAAAAAAAGATTAGAAATGATAGCGACATCAACCGACAAAAGAGCTGAAGTTTCTATAAACGAATTATATCCCGAAAGCGCAGGTATGAAAGGAACAAAAGTAGTTTTGTACTTACCGCTACAAATTGTGAATAAAAAAACGACTATTTAAAAACACTAAATATGATAACAGCAGTATTAATAGATGATGACAATAATTTAAGAAACGGATTGCGCGAATTACTGTCGTTTTATGCGGCAGATATTAAGATCGTTGGCGAGGCAGATGATGTGCCTACAGGCGTAAAAATAATCAACGATCTAAAACCACAAGTTATTTTTTTGGATATTCAACTCAATGATGGAACAGGTTTTGATATTTTGGAAAAATTGGCTGCCAAAAACGGGATAACAACCTCACATATTGTTTTTATTACGGCTCATGAAGAATATGCTGTAAAAGCATTTCGATTTAGCGCGCTCGATTTTCTTTTAAAACCTGTTGATATTGATGAATTAGAAATGGTGATTGCAAAAATCAGAACTACGGTCGAGAAAAAAGACAGCTATGCTCATATTGACTTATTATTGGAAAATATTCGAAAAAAAGTAGATACCTACAAACGAATTGCGCTTACAACAGCCGATGGAATCCACTTATATGAAGTAAGTGATATTATTCGCTGCGAGAGCGAAGATAATTACACCACCTTTTATATGAAAAACAACAAGCCTGTTACGGTTTCAAAAACACTAAAAGAATATGAAGAAATGCTGGAGGAATATGGTTTTGAACGCATTCATCAAAAACATTTGATCAATATTACTTTTCTAAAATCGTATGTGAAAAAAGAAGGCGGATTTGTAGTGATGGCAGATAATGCGCAGTTGCCCATCTCGGCACGAAAAAAAGAAAGATTACAAGAATTGATAAAATCATTATAAAAAACAGAAATTATGAACAC
>JANNBA010000212.1:0-7151 GCA_031384845.1 Bacteroidota bacterium | reverse complement strand
GTGTCAGATTGATCTTGACCATTGATAATCTTCATGATACAGGTTTTGCCCGAGCCATTTTTGGCTATAAAAGCTATTTTTTGATCCTTGTTGATTCCAAACGAAATATTTTCAAAAAGGGTTCGTTCGCCAAAGGATTTCGAGATATTTTCTACGGATAAGTAATTCACAGTATATTTTATTTTTTTGCAAAAATAGGTTATTTTACCCAAAATTTAGTATAACAATCAAGAGCAGTTTTTTAATTTTTTGGAAAGAAAAACCAAAAAACCTGCTTTTTTTGCTATTTTTGTATTTTAAATAAGCATTGTAAGCACCACAATTATACCCTTTTTTATGACACTATTTACTTCAGAAATCATCCAACAATTAACACAAATAGTAGGGGCAAATATGATTTTTTGGGATTTAGAAACCCGTCAAAAATATGGTCATGACGAGACCGAAGATTTTGTGTTTCCGCCGGCGGTGGTCATCAAGCCAGCAAGCACTGCCGAAATTTCTGACATTCTAAAAGTCGCATTTGAGCATCAAATTCCGGTTACCGCAATTGGCGGACAAACCGGTTTGAGTGGCGGCGCATTATGTATTTTTCAAGGAATTGGACTATCGATGGTTCGCCTGAATCGCATTTTAGAAATAGACCAAAATAATCTACAAACCACCGTAGAACCTGCCGTTATAACCCAAGTTTTGCGAGAAGCAGTAGCCCAAAAAGGACTTTTTTATCCTCCCGACCCTAGCAGTCAAGGCAGCTGTTGGATTGGAGGCAATGTAGCCGAAAATGCAGGCGGCGCACGTGCCCTCAAATATGGTGTTACCAAAGATTTTGTGCTCAATCTTGAAGTAGTTTTGGCCAATGGAGAGGTGATTTGGACAGGCGCCAACACCCTAAAAAACAGCACCGGATACAACCTTACACAACTCATGGTGGGCAGCGAAGGCACCCTTGGCATCATCACCAAAATTGTCCTCAAATTGTTGCCCCAAAACAAATTTAATGTCCTGATGCTCGTGCCGTTTTTTGACGCAAACGAAGCCTGCCAAGCCGTTTCTGCCATTTTTAGAGCCGGTATTGTACCGAGCGCATTAGAATTTATGGAGCGTGACGCAATCGACTGGAGTCTCAAGTTTGTAGCAGGAATTGCGATAGATGTAAAACCCAACGTACAAGCGCATTTGTTGGTCGAAGTAGATGGAAATTATCCCGAAATATTAATGCAAGAGGCCGAAAAAATATTGGCAGTTGTCGAAAATTTTCAAATAGACGAGGTGCTTTTTGCAGATACCGAAGACCAAAAAAATGCCCTTTGGAAAATGCGTCGATCCGTAGCCGAAGCCGTCAAAGCCAATTCGATTTATAAGGAAGAAGATACCGTTGTGCCAAGATTTGAACTCCCAAAACTTTTGGCTGGTATCAAAAAAATAGGTCAAAAATACGGCTTCAAATCCGTTTGCTACGGTCATGCCGGCGACGGCAATTTGCACGTTAATATTATTAAAGACACGATGAGCAATGCGCATTGGACAAACAAAGTACCCAAGGGAATTCGCGAGATTTTTGAACTCACAGTTTCGCTAAAAGGCACATTATCAGGCGAACACGGCATCGGATACGTCCAAAAAAACTATATGGATATCGCCTTTAGCCAAACCGAAATACAATTAATGAAATCCATAAAGCAAGTTTTTGATCCAAAAAATATTCTCAACCCAGGCAAAATTTTTCCCGATTAAGCAAAAAAAGCAACATTTTTTTCTTTTTTTTGGCGCACACCAACCGATCATCACACCACTTGTCCCGCTGTATGCTATATCTTTTTTTGGTTTTTGAAAAAAAAACCAAAAAAAGGATACCGCTACATCGGGGCGAATTGAGACCAATACTATTTTAAAGACTTTTTTTGACCATCAATAAAACAGTCACAATACAAATTATATCTTGATTCCCGGAGGCAATAAATCGCGATAAGTTGGATTTTTTTTAAAAAACAAAGCTATCTTTGGCAAGATTGGCACAACCTTAAACTTACGTTCATAAGCAATCTCCATAATATTTTTTAGAAATTCATTTATAAAATCATCATCATCAAAATGATCAGGTTGGTTTATTCTGGTCAAGAAAATTTTCTTTTCCTGAAACGAGTATTCTATAGAAACCATTCCTTTATCAACCATAGTTTCAAATTGTCTCGAAAATGCGTTGTCTTTAATTTCCATAATTGCTTGTGCTTCCATTTTAAAAAAAATTACATTGGAACTTCAATGAGTAAAATCTTTGATTTTTTTACAATTTGTATCACAATTTGCTTACAATCCGTTACTTCCAAAGCGTCTTTTGAGGTCAAAGTATGCTGCTCTATTTGAATTTCGCCATCTATCAAAAACAAAAAGACACCATTATTTATTATTTTCAAATCATAATCAATAGTCACACCGCCATCAAAAACACCCAAATTAAAAAAAGTTTGTTGGTGCACCCAAAGTGCAATCCCATCATTCTGATTTTCAGGCGATACGATATTTACAAAGGTATTCATTTGTTGGTTTAAATCAAACATTTTTTGCGAATATCTTGGCACAACATTATTTTTTTCTGGAAAAACCCAAAGTTGCAACAATTTTACAGCCTTATCCTTACTTGCGTTCATTTCAGAATGTTGAATGCCGCTTCCAGCACTCATGACTTGAACTTCGCCAAAACTTATTGTGCCGTGATTTCCCATACTATCCTTATGCGACAAGCTGCCTTCAAGCGGAATAGTAATAATTTCCATATCGTGATGCGCATGAGTGCCAAAACCCATTCCGGCTGCAATTGTATCATCATTTAGCACACGTAGCGCACCAAATTGATGCCGCTCTGGATCATGATAATTGGCAAACGAAAACGAATAATTGGCCTGTAGCCATCCGTAATCTGCTTTGCCACGTGCGTTTGAAGGAACTAATTTGGTAGTCATTATATTTTTATTCTGGAATTAAAATTAATTTATTTGCAAATTTCGTAATAATTTAATTGATTTTTAGTAATATTACCAAAAAACATTAAAAATGACCAAAATTGCTGTTTATTTTATGCCCGGTTTGGCAGCAAGCTCAGCCATTTTTGAAAGAATTGCGTTGCCAGAAAGCCATTTTGAAATGTATTTTCTCGAGTGGCAAATACCACTTGATCAGGAAAGTTTGACAGATTACGCCAAAAGAATGACCACCAAAATCCACCACCAAAACCCAGTTTTGATTGGAGTTTCCTTTGGCGGCATATTAGTTCAAGAAATGGAAAAATATCTTGAAACCCAAAAAACCATTATTATTTCCAGCGTAAAAACCAATCTCGAAATGCCCCGAAGAATGAAAATTGCAAAACAAACCAAAGCCTACAAACTCATCCCGATGGAGCTGCTGCTCAATATCGAAAAGTTGGCCCATTTTTCTTTCGGAAAGAAAATAAACAATCGAATTCAATTATATGAAAAATTTCTTTCTGTTCGAGACAAAAAATATCTAGAATGGGCTATAGAACAAGTGATTCTTTGGAATTGTGACACGGCAAACCAAAAAATTATTCACATTCACGGCGACAATGACGAGGTGTTTCCGATAAAATACATAAAAAATTGCATAGCCATAAAAGGAGGCACGCACATTATGATTTTGAATAAATATAAATGGCTAAACGAAAATTTGCCGAAAATAATACTTTCAAAATCAAACTAATAGCTTTTAATTTTATAAATTTGTAGTCTTAATTCCTTTTATGAAAAAAACATTACTAATAGCAACAATTATTTTTGCCGCTTCAATTTTGATTTATGCAACCTCTGCAAATAAGGCAAATCTACATATTGGTACAACACAATTTGTGCCAACAAAAATTGATTTTGCCACAGAAGAAGCCCCACTGCAAATTGCAGATGTCGAAGAACGATTTGAACGAGAACTGTTGATAAACGCAAATCTCGACGCGTCAACCATGTTAATTATCAAAAGATCCAATCGCGCTTTTCGGATTATCGAACCCATTTTGAAAAAAAATAATATCCCAGATGACTTCAAATACCTGGCCGTTATAGAAAGTGCATTAACCAACGCAACTTCTTCTGCCGGCGCAAAAGGGTATTGGCAGTTTATGACCGCTACTGCCAAAGAAAAGGGTTTGGAAGTTTCAGAAATGGTAGATGAACGCTATGATTTGGAAAAATCAACCCAAGCCGCCTGTGAATATCTAACCCAAGCAAAAGCCAAATTTGGGACATGGACATTGGCCGCAGCCTCTTATAATGCGGGTATGAGTGGAATCTTCAAACAATTGGAGCAGCAAAATGCCGACAACTATTATGATTTATTACTCAACGAGGAAACCTCTCGCTATGTATTTCGAATTTTGGCGCTAAAAGCCATTATGAAAAACCCAGAATCCTTTGGCTTTCAAGTAAACGAAAAAGAATTGTATGAAAATTTGCCTGTCAAAAAGTTACAAATCGATACTACAATCACAGATTTATCACAATTTGCAAAAGCACAAGGAATCAATTACAAGATTCTAAAAATTCACAATCCGTGGCTACGTGACAAAAAATTGAGCAATCCAACCAAAAAACAATACACCATCCAGATTCCAACGGCAGGCTATTGATCCAAATAGTTTTTTCTTGGCGCACACCAACAGATAAGCACACCACTTGTCCCGCTGCACGCTATATCTTTTATTGGTTTTTGAAAAAACCAATAAAAGGATACCGCTACATCGGGGCGATTTTAGACTTTTAGGGTTTTTGAGAAGTTTTTCGAAAAAGAAAACATTAGAAGTTTGATTTTCAATTCAGCACACTAGCGTTGACAAACTTGCGATAGGTTTATCTCTACCGGAGTTTATCTCATCGAATTTTTTTTGTCGGTATTCGATGATTGCAATTCGTTGTTGGGTTTTCAATGTTGAGGAAAGGCTAGGAGTTAGCAGTTGAACCTTCTATTTAGTTGCTAATTTCAATCTTCTTTCCTCGTAGTATTTTTTTAATTCTACAAAGTTCATGTCTTTTATTTCGCTACTGATTTGATCACGAACTTCACGCATAAAATTTACAGCTTTAAATCCTTTGATTGCTTTTTCTTTAGTTTTACTCATCTTTTTATATTTTAATTTTGGAAATCGTGACCCGAGCCAATAAGGCGAACGGATGAAATAATCTACTCGATTTCATAATTTATAATTTCTTTTGGTGAACGAATATCTATGCTTGAATATCCTAACTTTAAATTTACAGCATTGTAACCTCTTATTCTCATTACGTTTACAATGTGTTTGAAATTCCAACTTACTAAAATATCTGCATTATTTATTGTTGCTAAAGCAATATGAAAACAATCTTCACGACTTGTTTTGCCAACTACATTTTCAGCAATATATGTATCGCCAAGCATTACAGCTTCTTCGGTTAATTCAATTCTTGTTTTATTTTCGTTAGGTATTAAGTTTAATAATTCTCTTACTTTTTTGGGTGCATTTAATAACTCATCTTCTGTTACACTTGAATAGAAAACGTGAAATTCATTTTTTAAAATACTGTCAAATAAAATTTTTGATTCTTCTTCAAATTCAACGTCATAATAACCCCCAATTACTGAAGTGTCAACATATAAGTTTAATTTTTTAGTTTTCATAATACAAAACTAATCAATTTTCTTTAAACTTTGCTTTTTATGATTTAGTTTGCAGGATATTTTTGGTAGAACAGCCAAAGGCTCATGGCTTGCATAAGTGGAGGATTTGGTGAGCCTATACTTTCAGTAAATCACTGACCTCAAAAGCACAAAAAATATGTAAAATCGAGACAAAAACTAATTTTTTTCAAAGCTCGATTCCGTTCAACCGGAGTTTATCTCATGGACAATATTTTTTGTCGGTATTCGATGATTGCAATTCATTGTTGGCTTTTCAAGCTCAACGAAACTCTGGCTATTATGCCTTCGTTGTTCTTTTTCGTCCGTCTGTCAGCGTTGGCAAAGACATACTCTTTTGCAATTTTTGTTTGCAGCGTTGGCTGGTGCGAATTGCAAATGTGTATGGATTTTAGCGTTGGCATTGTTCTATTTCAATTTAATATTCTTTGTCAAAGGGTCGTATTCGTAATTCACAATATTTTCATTTAAAATCAATTGAATTGTTTCTTCGATTACGTCAAAAGGAACTACAAACCATTCTCTCGGATTTAGTCTTTGTCCTTTTTCATTAAACAAGTCAATGTCTAAACAAGCATTTGCAAAAAATCTATGTAAAAGACTTTCTAGTTTATCGGCATTTCTATTATATACTTTATAAGTAGCAACTTTCTGAACGTCTGCATATAAGTAGGTCGCTTCGTGTTTAGCATTTTTTATTCTTTCATCTACGGAATTACTTGCAAAACCAACTTTGTATAAGTCTTTAATATTCACAATTTGTGAGTTGGTTGATTTTGTTTTCAAAACGTAAATCCAACCTGACTGTATATCTTCTTCCATTACAAGACCTGTATTTGTAAATAAATCTTGTTCGGTTTTTTCATAAGTATTTGAAATTAATTTTCCATTGTTTTGAAGACCACGACCAAGCGAAGTATAAAGCATATTACTTAAAGTTCCATTTTCAAAAACAGTACGTGTTCGTCCTTCAACCCGAGTTCTTTTACTGGTAATATGTTCTATCTCTTCTTTTTTCAAATTCGCTGATTCCAAATAGAGCAATAAACCATCCATTAAATAAAAGTATCCAACGTGTAGGTTTTTTTCAATGTTTGCAAAAGGTTTTATTTTCCTTTTTCCTTCTTTTATTTCTTTATGGACTTTTTGAAACATAACTTCATATTTTTCAAATTCCTTTTCTTTTATGGGTTTACGTTGTGCAACAAAATCTGCTTCCGCTTTTTCTTGTGGTCTAGGTGTATGTTTGAACATGAAAATATCTAAGTCATTATCAGCGTCTAATAAGCCTAAATCATCATCATTTAAAATTTCGTCTATTGTTTGTTTTTCCATTTCTAAATAACCCAAAAGGTTATACCTGTCAAATGGTTTTAGAGCTTTCTTTTGTGTTTCATTTTCTCTAAAGTTTTTCAGTTTTGCAAGCAAACCGTATTCAGACATACTCGATTTGTTTGGTTCTCTTTTGT
>JANNBA010000189.1:0-22242 GCA_031384845.1 Bacteroidota bacterium | reverse complement strand
CTGTGGAATGAGTGCTTTTTATACTTTTTTGATGTTTTTAGCGTTGTTATAAAAATAAGCGGTTTTGAATATTAATCAATACTTGATTGTCATGAGAAATTTAATCTTTTTTTGTTTCACTTTATTGCTTTTAATCACTTCATGCGACAAACAAGAAGATTTTACCCCTAAAATACCAACTGGCGAAAACACAGCATGTTTTTATGTGGATGGTGTTTTTAATGTACCTGAAGGGAGGTCAGATTTTCCATATCCTTCTTTAAAACCAATAAAGTTTTTTGGTTGTGAAGCACCAAATAAAGAATTAGCGATGGTTTTACACGGGATAACATTTAATTTTTCAATATCGTTATTAGATGGGTTTTCGACAGTAGGCGTATTTAACCTAAGTCAAGGAAATTCAATATGTAATAATGATTCTAATGGTGTTTATTTTGAAAGCCCTGATAAAAATGGAATATGGGGTTATTATGATAGTGAAAACAATTCTGGCACCATAAACATTGAAACGATGTCTGCCGATAAACGAAAGTTTACAGGGTCATTTCAAATGGATGTTTACGAAGATACCGGCGAGGTAAAGCACATCACAAATGGGCATTTTAATATCAATTTAGATACGCTTTGAAATTTAAAATCGCACTATACCACTGTTTTGGCAAATGTCTTGATGACCCAAAAGGTCTATAATCGCCCTGATGCAGCGGTATCCTTTTTTTGGTTTTTTTTCAAAACCCAAAAAAAGATATAGCGTGCAGCAGGACAGGGGGTGTGTGGGCGGTGGTGGTGTGCGCCAAAAAAATAAAAAAAAGGGTTATTTTAGTAGTTTGTGGGTTACGCTTTTGCTGGCTATTGCCGATGCCGAAAATCCAAGGATGACGATGGTTGTCATCACAATAAGGAGGTTTTGGAACGTAAATTCGACTGGATAGGGCAGTGTTGGGGTGATCATAATGAGCTGAAAATGCTGCTGTATGAGCACTACTGCCATGCCTATGAGCAGGCCCAAAATGCCGCCCAAAATGCTTAATAAAGTGCCTTGATACAAAAATATTTTTTGCAAATCTGCGATTTCGACACCAAGATTTTGAAGGGTTTTTAGATTGTTTTTTTTGTCTAAAACCATCATGATGAGTGCGCCTATCAGGTTGAAAAGTGCAATCACGATCACTAACGTAAAAATAAGATATAAGGCTAGGTTTTCGGTGTGTAGCATTTTGTAGAGTGCATCGTTTTGTTGTGCGCGGTTTGTAAGTTTTATGGGGTGGTGAAAAAGTTTTTGAATTTGAATAAGTATTTCATTTTCATCAACTTGTGGGTTTGTTTTTATTTCTAATGCCGAAAATTGCTGTGTTTCAAAACCCAAGAGTTGCTGGGCTAGTTCTAGATCTGTGAGCACATATTTTGTGTCCAAATCTTCGCTTATGGCATATATTCCGACGGGGATTAGGGCAGATTTGTTGAAGGCTTGGCTGGGGTTTTCTATGGTGCCGTCGCCTGCTTTTGGCACAAAGACTTCGAGGGTGTTATTCATATCAAACAGTCCTATGCCAAGTTTTTCGGCTATGCCGTATCCAATCACGGCTTGTGGGGTTTTTGGCTCGAGCCACTGCCCGGTATATAGTGATTTTTTGATGGGATTTACGGTTGTAAATATACTGTCAACGCCCTTGAGTGTTGCTACCTGTTCTTTTTGATCAAAAACAAATAATACCCGGTCTTCTACAACGGTAGAAATTGCGGTTATTCCGTTGATTTTCTGAATTTTATGAAGTTGTTGGTTGCTAATCAAAATGGTTTTTCCAACGGTATTTGTTAGTTTCAAATCGGGGTCTAAGGCGTTTGAAAACGACAAACTAAAGTTGACCAGCCCACTGAATACCGACAAAACGATAAATAATGCTGCGGCTCCAACAATGATTCCCAATGCTGCAATCGCATTGATGATGTTGATTGCATTGTTGGTGCTGCCACTTTTGAGGTATTTTTTTGCTATGTATAGTGGAACATTCAAACTAAATAATTCTGCGTCTTGCTAATAAATCTCGGTTTTCGATTGGGTTTTCTTTGGCCGAGAGTGCGTTGTCTATTTTTTGAATATAATCTAAAGAATCGTCGATGAAAAAAGTTAGATTGGGCACTTTTCTCAGTTGAAGCCGAACCCGCTGCGACAAATCGTGTTTGATAAGGACGGCATTTGTTTTGATAGCGGCCAATGTTTCGGCGGCTTTTTCTTGTGGAAAAATACTCAAATGCACTGTTGCAACAGACAAATCTGTGGTTACAATTACTTTTGAAACCGATATTATCAGGTTTGAAATATTGTTTTTTCTGATTTCGCCCTGCAAAATATCTACTAAATCTTTTTGGATCACGCCCCCAATTTTTTTCTTTATATTTGTTTCCATTTTGAAAAATTACGTATAATTTTTTTTGAATATCTAAATTCGATAAAAAACGTTGGATTTCAAAAAGGTTTTCCAAAAAAAAACCTTCATTTGATGAAGGTTTTTGGTGTTATTTCTTTTTTTCTAAAGCTTGAATTTCTTTTTTGGCTTCGGTTTTAATATCCGTTTTTGGTGCCGATTTGTATTTTTCGTTAAGCAATTTGATCATTTCGGCGGTCAAATCGTTTTTGTCTTCGGCATACAAAATAGATACTGCTTCGCCTGTTCCAAAAATATAGTTATAACCTTTTTCTTTGCCATAGGTTTTTACGAATTTTTTTACGCCACTTACCAATGTGTCCATTTCTACGGCCATTTCTTGCTGCAATTGTTGCACCATCGCTTGCTGTGCATATTGCAATTTGTCTTGACGTTGTTGCAATGCCGCACCATTTTGTTGTGCCCAAGCCTCGCCATTTTGTTGTGCTACTTTTTGAAAATTGGCTGCATCTGCTTTGAATCTTGTTACTTCTACTTCCAATTCGCGCCCCATTTCTTCAGATTTGGCTTTGTATTTTTCTTGAATATCTTTGGCTTCTGTATATTGTTCGAGCAATTTTGAGGTGTCAACATAAGCCGTTTTTGATTCTTTTAGTTCCGTCCCTTTTTGACAAGAAACAATCGAAATGGCCAAAGCCAAAATGATAACTGTTTTTTTCATTTGTGTTGTTTTTAAATTTTTTTCAAAAGTAAGCTTTTTAATGAAAGGTAAAAGTTTTTGTCTTGCCGATTTGTGTTTTTTTCTAATATCAGTTTAATTGATGCTTTTTTTGTTTTTTATAAAATAAAACTATTAAAACATGGGTTAAATAAAGCGTTTTAAGGTTGTTTTAAAAAATATTAATGTGTTTTGTTGTTTCTGAAAAAACCTTTAAACAGATGGCTTCCTTGTTGTTTTTAGCGGTTTTTGATGGTGTAAATCAGCGATGAGTATTCAAAATTTTGTTTGGCTTTTATATTAGAGCGCAAACCAATATAAACTGCTTTTAAAAAATTCATTTTGCCGGTTTTGTATTTCTCTGACAAAAGCGAAACATAAAAAGCGTCAAACTTCATGGGGTATATTTTTGAAATCTCCATATTGTGTTTTTGAAAAATCAATTTTATCGCCGTTTTAGAAAAATGCCACAAATGCCGCGGTACATCAAAAGCAGCCCAAAACTTGCCATAATATCGTGCGTCGAAAGAATTGAAATTTGGAACCGCCACCACAATCACGCCGTTTGGTTTTAGTAATTTTTGGAGCGTTTTGATTTGCTCGTCTATATCTGAAACGTGTTCTAAAACATGCCACAGCGTAATCACGTCAAAACTGCTTGGCGCAAGATCTGAAAGATTGTTGGCAAACAAAACACCTTTTGCAATGGCCAAATTTCGAGCATTTTGGTTGGGTTCAAAACCAATAGTTTGCCAATTATTTTGATTCATATATGCCAAAAAATCACCGGTGCCTGCACCAATATCCAAGAGTTTTTTTTGGTCAGTTTTCAAACTATTTATCAAATTAAGTTTGTTTTTGAGAGCTATGTTTTTGATAAATTGATAGCTTTTTTCAAACCAATTTTTGTTGGCGTCTGTATGCGAAATATAGTTTTTGCTTTCATAATACCGATTCAAATCTTCGGGATTTGGCTGCGGATATGTTTTATAAAGAAACAAATTTGTATCATATTGCAGCTCGAAATCTTCGCCAGAAACCGCAAAATCTTTCACAAAAAAATTAGATAATTTTTCTTTGTTTTTAGAAAAAAAATCAGTCGTAGCAGTGCTTGACAAAACATGTTTCATGTGGAACATTTAGATTGTTTTTAATTTATCTTCCCATATACACCAACAAGACCGAAATATCACTTGGCGATACACCACTGATTCTGGAAGCTTGTGCAATGGTTACTGGTTTTATTTTGGCTAGCTTTTGTTTGGCTTCAATAGACATAGATTTGATTTTTTCATAATCAAAATCTTCAGGGATTTTCACGTCTTCTAGTCGGGTGAGCTTGTCTGCATTGTTGCGCTCTTTTTCGATATATCCCGAATATTTTACTTGAATTTCTGCCTGCTCCAAAACCTCCTGATCCAATTGATGTTCGATTACATATTGTGATACTTTTTCAAATTGAAGCATGTCTTGCAAATCAATCTGAGGTCGCGAAAAAATCTTAAACATCTTGTCTCCTTGCGAAATAATAGCGGTTTCTTTTGCTATCAAAATTGGGTTTGCTTCGGCAATTGAAACGCTAGTTTCTTTAAAAAAGGCAACCATTTTTTCTGATTCATTAAGCTTATGTTCCATTCTACGGAGTCGTTTTTCGGATGCTAAACCAATTTCAAAAGACAAAGGCGTCAATAGAAAATATGCATTATACTGTCGCAAAAGCGGTCTGTATTCTGCCCTTGACGTAAACATTCTATAAGGTTCTTCGGTGCCTTTTGTGATCAAATCATCAATCAAAACACCAATATAAGCCTCATCGCGCTTTAGAATTAGGGGTTGTTTTTCTTGAATTTTGAGTGCTGCATTTATTCCTGCCATTAGCCCTTGTGAGGCAGCTTCTTCATATCCTGTTGTACCATTGATTTGCCCAGCAAAATAAAGCCCGTCAACCAATTTGGTTTCCAAGGTATGTTTGAGCTGTGTAGGCGGAAAATAATCATATTCTATGGCATATCCTGGTCTAAAAAACTTCACTTTTTCAAATCCTGCTACAGAGCGCAACGCTTTGAACTGAATATCCTCTGGAAGTGAAGTCGAAAATCCGTTGACATAAACCTCAACGGTATTCCATCCTTCGGGTTCTACAAACAGTTGGTGCCGCTCTTTGTCTGCAAAACGGTTGATTTTATCTTCGATAGACGGGCAATATCTCGGGCCGATGCTTTTGATTCGTCCATTAAACATTGGCGAGCGATCAAAACCTTCTCTTAAAATATCATGAACATCTAACGAAGTATAGGTCATGTGACACGATTTTTGATGAATTAGCGGCTTGGTTTCATCCGAATATGAAAATTTATCTGGTTTTTCGTCACCTTTTTCTTCATTCATTTTAGAATAATCCAAAGAACGACCATCTACACGAGGCGGCGTGCCGGTTTTCATTCGTCCAGATTCGAATCCAACTTTGATCAAATCTTCGGTGATACCAAAGGCTGCGCTTTCGCCTGCTCGGCCGCCGCCAAATTGTTTTTCGCCAATATGAATCAATCCGTTCAAGAAAGTACCGTTTGTAAGCACTACGGCTTTTGCTCGAATTGTGATGCCGAGCGAGGTTTTGATTCCTTTTATTTCATTATTTTCAATTACAAGTCCGCTCACCATTTCTTGATAAAAATCAAGATTCTCTGTGCGCTCCATCATCAAGCGCCACTCTTCGGCAAATCTCATTCGATCGCTTTGCACCCGTGGCGACCACATAGCTGGTCCTTTTGATTTGTTTAGCATTTTGAATTGGATGGCGGTTTTGTCAGAAACTATGCCTGAGTAGCCGCCAAGCGCATCTATTTCGCGCACGATTTGACCTTTTGCGATGCCTCCCATTGCGGGGTTGCACGACATTTGGGCGATGTTTTGCAAGCTCATCGTGACCAGCAAGGTTTTGCAACCAAGATTGGCGGCTGCGGCGGCGGCTTCAGAGCCAGCGTGTCCGGCTCCAACAACTATTACGTCGTATATTTCTTGAAACATTTTTGGTGTGTGTTTTACAAAAATTAATTTGTTCCACGTGGAACGGTTTTGGTATTAGAAAAGCAAAATCTTTTCGTTTTCTTTTTCACGCATCAAAGCAAGATCTGCTTCGGTCTTGTCTTTGAAACCGCAGTAGTGCAAAATGCCATGCGCCATGACGCGTTTGAGTTCGTTGTCGAAAGCTACTTCAAATTCGACAGCGTTTTCTCGAACCCTTTCGACAGAAATAAAAATATCTCCGTGTAGTTCTTTTCCTACACAATAATCAAAGCTAATAATGTCGGTAAGCGTGTCGTGATGAAGGTACTCAAGATTGATTTTGTGTAAAAAATCGTCGTCACAAAATATAAAATTAAGGTCGCCCTCAATTTTATTTTCAGTTAGAATAAGTTTAGAAATCCAGTTGGAAAACAAAGTTTCTTCTGCTAATTCAAATTCGGTTTCGTAGTTAAAACTAATCATTTTTTTTGAAATATTCTTGCACTTTTTGATTAAAATTGGCACGCAAAGGCAGACTTTGACGGTTCAAGATTTCAATGCTGTTGAGATAATTTTTTAGATTTGTAGGCAGCGCATTGGTTTGGTTTATAAACTGCTTTTTGCTGCTTTCGGCTTGCCGTTTTTCTTCTTCGCCTTGTTGCTGAACAGCTTTGTCAAGTTTCAAAAGTTCTTGCTTTACATTTAAAACTTTTTGCAACAAATCGTTTTTAAATCCTTTATTAAGCAATTGCTTTTCAATTTCTTTCATTTGATCCAAAGCGGCTTGCCCACTGCCGTCGAGCCCTTTTTTGGCCAGCTCATTTTGTAATGCTTCTCGCAATTGTCGCTGCTCTTTATAAATTTGCATTACTTGTCCTGCGTCTCCCTCGCCGTCCTCTGTGCCCTCGCCATCTTTACCGTCTTTGCCGTCCTTGGGCTTGCCTTTCTCTCCATCCTTGCCGTCACCTGGCTTATCTCCGGGTTTATCTCCAGGTTTTTCGCCCTTTTTTTCGCCTTTCATTTTTTCGCCAAGTTCTCCTTGTTTTTTGATAATATCGGGCAACTGCATGCCTTGTCCTTTTCCGGGTTTTGGTTTGCCAGCACCATTCATAGACATTTGCATATTGCTAAGCGCATCACTCAACATATCGGCCAATTTGTTGGCAGACGAGATTGTGTATTGTTGGTGAGAAACTCCTTTTGGGATAATCGCTTCTACCAATGACTCTAAAGATTTATCCATATTATAATGAATATTGCCAATTTCCTTGGTGATATCTTCGCCAATTTTTGGGTTGCGCAGCGACATCGCAAACAAGCTGTCATCCACGTGCTGAAACTGAAGTCGTAAATCTTGTTGCAATTTCAAATTTTTGTTAAAGGATGGATTTCCTCTTTTTAGGGATTTAAATTGTCCCATCAAATCCTCTTGCGAAAAAGAAAAA
Organism: Bacteroidota bacterium; assembly: GCA_031384845.1. GTDB lineage: Bacteria > Bacteroidota > Bacteroidia > Flavobacteriales > Flavobacteriaceae > Flavobacterium. The sequence continues at coordinate 14,686 of JANNBA010000189.1, read as the reverse complement.
GCCAATAAATTATCCATAATTTGTCGCAACATCGCAACATCTTCTTCCAATTGTTCACCACCATCTGCGTCCATACTTTCAGACATTTTTGCCCCCATTTCTTTCATTTTTTTAGAAGCGCTTTTCTGTTTGGGTTTGGCCCCATCTTTATTGTTTTTTTGAAGTTCTTCAGAAGCTTTTTTCAAATCATCATCAATACTCTTTTCTTTTTCGACGTCTTTTGGAATCTCAATAGGTTTTTTGAGTTCCTTGTTTTCTTTATCCAAGTCTTTCAAATCATCCTGTATTTTGTCAAATTCCTTGTTTATATCCGCTTGTTTTTCGGCTGTATTTTCTTTGTTTTCGTTCGACAATTCGTCTTGCTTATCCGCCAATTTATTAAGTTTATCAACCAATTGTTGTGCCTTTTTTTCGACATAAAAACGCTTGGTAAGCTCAACCAATTGTTCTAAATTTTTAACTTGATTTTTGCTGTTTTGTTTAAACTTGTCCATCTTTTCCATAAGCTCATCTTGCTTGAGCTTGTCGTTCAAATCTTTGAGTTCGTCCAAAAGTTTTTTGTTTTTTTCTAAATCCTGCTCGGCCTTATCAAGTCTTTTTTGAAGATCTTCTTTCTTTTCTTCATTTTTATCCGTTTTAAATTTATCAAGATTTTCTTCCATTTTTTTAGAAAACTGTTTCATCATTTCATCTTGTTGCTGCTGCCGCTTGATAAAATCATTGATTTTTTGTTGGTCTTTAAACTCCAAAACATCTTTTTCTTTAGCACTTTTTTGCAACTTGTCCATTTCTGAAAGTTGCTTGTCTTGATTTTTTAGCGACTTGCTCATGCTATTAATATTATCATTTTGCTGCTGCAAAATTTGATCTTCCTTTTCTGCATCGGTGTCAATTCTGTTTGAAAAAACAGCCGATTTGGCACTTTTAAAATGATGAACAGCATCATTATCAAAAACTTCAAAATAATAGTCATAAACCACACCTTGTTTTACAGGAAGCGTGCTTGGAAACGCAAAAATAAATTGATCATAAACATCTTGTTTTACGGCAATAGTACCACGGTTTTGTTGCTGTGGATTGTTTTTTTCATAATACACAATTTGCAATTTGGAAAGCCCATAATCATCTGAAACCTGACCAAGTATATAGTTTTTTTCAATTTTTAAACTATCCGGAGCATTACCCGCTTCAATTGTAGGAAATTGATCCTTGATAATCGAGATTTGATAATGCAATTTTTCATAATTTTTGACAGCAGAATTTGATGTAATAATTTGATAATCTGTATTTTGTGAAATATTTTTTGATAAAACAAAGTTGTTTGCCGCTTTTGCAAAAAGAAGGTTTTGGGTAGAGTCTGCCCACAATACTTGTTGTGTAGCTTGTGTACTCATTTTCCAACTTACACGAGTGCCTCCGGGCATCACAGCGTTTCCGGTGCCATGAATGGTTTCGCTTTTTTTGTTTAAATAGCTCGGAAAATTCAATTGCATTTCAAGATTTAGAACAGAGGGCACGGCAACAACCTGAAGCTCAAACTCGGCAGATGAAACGGTATTCGCTTCAAGATGAAAAAGTACATTTTGGGTTGGCTTGGCAATTTTGAATTGAAACTCGCCCGGCTGGGTGGCTTCCATAAAATAACTTTCGTCGCCAATCAATATCAAAGCGTTTTCTGGCACTACCTTGCCAATCGTTTTTACTTTCAAAACATAATCTTTGTTTTGTTCAGAGTTTAGAGATGGGTTTAAAATAACAAATTTGAAAGGCGCCGGTGGCAAAAATTGCTCTTTAAAATGAACAACACGGTGCAAACTTTGAGACAAAACGCCGCTATTTCCTGTAATATAAAAAAACGCAAAAAACAATATTGGCAGTAATGCTATTGGTAGAAATCGTTTGTTTTGGGTAAAATTAATAGCGTTTGAAAACGGAATTGGCTGCAACGAATTGGCTTTTTGATCAATAGAAGCAAGCAGCAATTCTGTTTGATTTGGCTGGTTTGAAAGTTGCAAAAAGTTGGTCAACTTGTCGTTTATAGTTGTAAAATGCTGTCCAATAATCTTGGAAGCATCGTCATAATTGATCCCTTTTTTGAACTTAAAAATCTGAGAAACAGGAAATAAGATAAACCGAACCAACAAGCCCAACTCGACCAAAACAAAAACCCAAAACAACAGCGCTCTTGCTGTGGGTTTGAGCCACAAAAAATATTCGACAACAAGTGTGAACAGCAGATATAACAACCCAAGTCCAACAAAAAACAGCAAGCCTTTGAGGAGTTCGTTGGTATAATATTTTTTGATAAAAATCTCTAATTTTTGATAAATAACGGCTGTTGTTTCCAATCTTAATATGGTTTTTTTATAACCGATAAAATTACAATTTTATCTGAAAGATAAAAATTAAAAAAAAAATATTTTTGAACGTCTTGTTCTTTTAAAAAAACAACTTAATTTTCGCAAAAAAAACATGAAATATTTATGGGCTTTTAGCATACCCGTTGTAGGTGTTTTTGGAATCTATTTGGGCGGATATTGGAGTTATTCAGCTTTTATTTTTGCATTTGTTTTGGTGCCTGTTATGGAACTCATTTTGCCACAAAACCCAGATAATTATTCACAAATTGAATCACAAAACAGACTTCAAAATCATTTTTACGACCTTCTTTTGTGTCTAAATTTGCCTTTGGTATATGCTATTTTAGGCTTTTGTTTTTACAAAATTGAACAGCAACAACAAGGCTTGATCGAAACCTTTGGAACAACCCTAAGTCTTGGAATTATTTTGGGCGCAAACGGCATAAATGTTGCTCACGAGCTGGGGCATAGAGCAAGTTTGGTAGAAAGAATAATCGGAAAACTATTATTAATTCCGAGTCATTATACCCATTTTTTTATCGAGCACAACCACGGACATCATTTGAATGTGGCCACGCCAAATGATCCTTCAACAGCAAAAATAAATCAAAGTTTGTATGCTTTTTGGTGGCAAACCGTCTGTGGCACTTATAAAGAAGCCTGGAAAATTCAAATAAAATTAAACAAAACCAACAAAACAGCTTGGTATTCTACCAAAAACGATATGATGTGGTTTACACTTATACAAGTTTTATACCCATTTATAATTTGGATTGCATTTGGCAGTAAAGCATCAATAATTGCTGTTTTTGCTGGTATCGTTGGTTTTTTGTTGTTAGAAACCATTAATTATATCGAACATTATGGTTTGCAAAGATCCATTTTGCCGTCGGGCAGATATGAGCGTGTTTCCGAAAAACATTCATGGAATTCCAACCATATTTTGGGGCGCATCATTCTGTATGAACTCACGCGTCATAGCGATCACCACTTCAAGTCGCAAAAAAAATACCAGGTTTTAGAGCATCACCACAGCAGCCCACAACTGCCATTTGGATATCCAGCGAGTATGGTATTGGCGTTTTTTCCGCAGCTTTGGTTTGTTTTGATGAATAAGTTGGTGGCAAAAATTTGAAATAATGCCAAATTTGAATTAAAATAGACCAAAAATAATCTCGCTTCCGCAAAATTGCCGTCGAAATACTATATTTGTATAAAAATTGATGACTATGACCCAACAAGTTCGGGTGCGCTTTGCACCAAGCCCAACAGGAGCACTGCATATTGGCGGCGTTCGAACCGCACTGTTTAACTATTTATTTGCAAAAAAAAACAATGGCGTATTTTATCTACGGGTCGAAGATACAGATCAAAATCGCTTTGTTGATGGTGCCGAAGCCTATATATTGGAGGCGTTGGATTGGCTTGGTATTGCGCCAAGCGAAACCGTTGGTAAAAACGAGCTTTTTGGACCTTATAGACAGTCGGAACGCAAACATTTGTACAAAAAATATGCCGATGAATTAATTGAAAGTGGTAATGCCTACTATGCTTTTGATACCACAGAAGCGTTGGATTTATATCGAAAAGAGCATGAAACAAGCGGAAAAACCTTTATATACAACCATCATAATCGAGAAAAACTTAATAACTCATTAGCAATCAGTGCCGCAGAAACACAAGAGCGAATCGCGCATGGTGAAGCTTATGTCATACGTTTTAAAACGCCTGTAGGTCAAATTTTGGTATTACAAGATATTATTCGGGGCGAAATAAAATTTGACAGCAACCTGCTCGACGACAAAGTTTTGTTTAAATCTGACGGAATGCCAACCTATCATTTGGCCAATATTGTCGATGATCATTTGATGCAAACCACACACGTGATTCGGGGCGAAGAGTGGTTGCCATCGATGCCGCTGCACGTGATGTTGTATCGTGCGTTTGGTTGGTTTGAACCAGAATTTGCGCATTTGCCCTTGATCTTAAAACCAATTGGAAACGGAAAATTATCAAAACGCGATGGCGAAAAATTGGGTTTTCCGGTATTTCCACTACAATGGAAAACAGAGGATGGAGTGATGTTGGGGTATAAAGAAAAAGGCTTTTTTGCAGAAACGGTGATAAATTTTTTGGCGCTATTGGGTTGGAATGATGGCACCGAACAAGAAATATTTTCGTTGACCGAATTGGTCGAAAAATTTGATCTTAAACGCATTCATAAAGCAGGTGCCAAATTTGATCCAGAAAAAAACAACTGGTTCAACCACCATTATTTGATGCAAAAAACAAACGGGGAATTAGCAGAACTTTATAGCAAAGACGACACTTTTTTGAAAAACACCAGCCTTCTTGACGAGAAACTTCTTGACAAAGAAAGGCTCGAAAAAATTGTAAATCTCATCAAAGAACGTGCAAATTTTGTTTCAGAATTTTGGAGTTTGAGCGATTACTTTTTTGTAGCTCCAACGGTTTTTGACGAAAAAGCAAGCAAAAACTGGAAAGAAGAAAGCCCTGATTTGATGCGACAAGCCATTGAAGTGATTTCTGAAATATCCGTTTTTGAAGCCACAAATATCGAAAACGAACTCAAGGATTGGATGACAAACCACCAAATTTCGATGGGAAAAATAATGCAGCCGCTCCGATTGAGTTTGGTGGGAGCGCTCAAAGGACCACATCTTTTTGATATTATGGAATTGATTGGAAAGCATGATACTATCCAAAGAATTAAAACCGCAATTACCGTTTTGAAACCTTAAAAAAAGCAAACATGAACACAAAAAACATGGTTTTTCTGCTCTGTCTCTTCGTGCTACAGCTGGGGATTTCGCAAACCGAAGTCGAAGTGGTACCTCCGTTTAACATCAAGACGGTTAGTTTTGTGCAAAATGGTCAAAATACAATACCTATTTTTGCGTTAAGCGACTCATTTCAGCTTCAATTTGATGATTTATATGGCGATGAATCCAATTATTATTATCAAATTGTGCATTGTAATTATGATTGGAAACCATCAGAACTGTCTATAAATGAATATATTAGCGGTTTTGACAATCAGCGAATTCAAGATTACAACAACTCGTTTAATACCCTTCAACTTTATTCTCATTACAAACTCTCGTTTCCAAACAAGTTTGTTCGATTTTTGGTAAGTGGAAATTTTATGATCAAAATCTTGAACGAAGACAAAGAAGTCGTTTTTTCGCGAAAGATCGTTTTGTTTGAAAATTTAGTTACCGTTCCGATGCAGGTCAAAAGAGCTCGAAATGTGCGGGATATTGAATGGAAACAAAACTTGGAATTTGCTGTAAAATCTAGTGCGCTATTTCAAAATCCAATAGAAAATATTAAAGTTTTATTGCTCAAAAATGGTCAGTTTAAAGACGCTATTGCCAATATCAAACCGCTTTTTACGATAGGCAATGATTTGATATATAAATATGCCACCGAAACCCAATTTTGGGGCGGAAATGAGAGTATGTATTTTGAAAATAAAATCATTCAAACCGCAAATAATAACGTGCAATATGTAGATGCAAAAGACATATATAACAGCCATTTATATACCAATCAAGCACGTGCAAACCTAGCATATACTTACTTTCCAGATATAAACGGCAATTTTGAAGTGCTCAAATCAAATGCAGATAACAGCTCGGTTGAAGCAGATTATGCTTGGGTTTATTTTAGCCTTTCGGCACCGGCATATTATGGAGAATCAGATATTTATGTAACCGGAATGTTTAACAATTATGCAATGACCGGAGAAAACAAAATGGAATTTAATACCAAAAAAGGGCTTTTTGAAAAGGCAATTTTGATCAAACAGGGGTTTACCAATTATGGGTTTACCATGGCTGATGATCACGGAAATATTGATTATAAGAATGCAATTGATGGCAATTTTTCGCAAACCGAGAACAACTATTTTGCCATTATTTATTATCGTGAAAACGGGCAAAGATATGATCGCGTGGTTGGAAAAGGTGTTGCATCATCTATAAATATTACAAATTAGAAAAATAATAATTAAAAAAAACGGCATCCCATTTTATTTTTGTAAATTTGAATTACATTTAAAAAAGCTATGGTTACCCAAATCACAAACGGCATTAAAATTTCGGTATTAACCAATTTTGAAGGTACTTATTTCAAGAACCTTAGGCTGTTTTATGCTTTTTCTTATGAAATTACAATCGAAAATCACAGCAAAGATTCTGTTCAATTGGTGTCACGTCATTGGGAAATTTTTGACTCCCTAAACGACATAGAAGTTGTTGATGGAGAGGGTGTTATTGGCAAAAAACCTGTTTTGAAACCAGGCGAAAAACATGTTTATAGCTCAGGTTGTTTGCTCTCATCAGCCTTTGGTGCTATGCGTGGATATTTTAATATGGTAAATTTTACTTCGACACGCAATTTTAGAGTTATTGTTCCTGCTTTTCGATTAAGTACACCTTTTGCATTAAATTAAAGTAAATAAATGCAACATTTTCATCAAAACGAATATTCCTTTTTTCTAAATTTCATTTTAGTTCAAAACTGATACCGCATTTTGGCTTTCAAAAAAAAAGGTGTTCCTGGTGTTAGATGTAATTCGTTTACGCTTTGAATTTCGTTTTTTAATCGACTTTCCGTGGCAAACTGGGTTTCGTTCCAATCTACATTAAAAACATTTTCGACAGAAATTCCAAATATTATTTTTTCAAAATCATAATTCAGATTCAAATCGTTGACAAAATATCCAATTGCTACCACCGAATTATCTTCGTTTGCAGGTCGCGATTTTAGATATCTAAAATGAAAGCCACCTGATAATTTTTTGAATTTAGTCAAACTCAAACCGCCGGTAGCCGTGAAATCTGGTGCTCGAGGAATAAAATTTTGCCCCTGGGGTAAATCCACTTTTCTGGCATGGGTATAATTCAGATCTACGTCCCAAAATAGAAAATCATTGAGTTGGTATCTCAAGCCAAAATCTATACCGTATCGTTTGGTTTTTCCCAAAAATTGTACAACGGCGGCATCACCAACATAAACCAATTCTTGATCTAAATTTAAAATCCAAACCGCAGAATTGATTAATAATTTTGGCGCAGGTTTATAAATAAATCCAAAATCTGCTCCAAAAGCAGTAGGCAAAGAAATACCAGCTGTTTTTGCAACGACCAAGCGTGTATCATTAGAATGAAAACCAAAACCAGTTTTTAAAAAAAGTTGCAAATTATGGTTTTTTGAAAACATAAAATTTAATTTAGGCGAAAATTTAACCTGGTTTTCAGAATCGGTTTTAAAAAGTGATGCTAATTTATCTTGATATTCAAATTTAAAATAATCAATTCGAAAGGCTGGATTGATTTTTAAATTTCCAAAATCAAATTCGAAATTCAAATACGATGAAAAATTAGTTTGATTAATATCTCCTAATTTTTGCGTTTCTAAAGTAGAGAATCGCTGTAATGTATGCGATAATTCGGTATTTTGAGTAGCGTCATTTCTAAAACCAAAACCAAATTGAAGATTAGAAGATGGTTGTTTATTTAGCCATTCGATATTGGATCCAAAAACAGAACGGCTTTCTTTTTGACGAATTTGGTCACCGTTGATGGGATCATTCAAAAAGAAAGTAAAATTAGAATACAGTTCAAAATCATATTTAGTATAAAAAACAGTAGCTTTTACAAAGTTATTTATATTCATGATTTTACGTGTAGAAAATATCAAATTTGACCTCGAAGTTTTGCCGCCCTCGGTGTCGTCTATGGCGCCAAATCTCGAAATCGATCCAGCGTCAATAAGCCGTTGTGGTACTTGACCCGATGCATCCCACTGGCTCGAAAAATGGGATGCTATGATAGAAATATTAGAATTATCGTCAAAAAAATTAGTGTATTTACCAAACAAGTTCGTTTTTTTTAAATTTTGTGACGCATCAAAATAGCCATCTGTTTGAAGAAACTCTGTAGCGATATAGGCATTTTCTTGTTTCTGTTTTTCTAATAAATTAAAAACACCAACGGTTTTAAAGCTGTTAAATTGCCCAAATTCAGTACTAATACTGTTATTAACGTTGTTTTTTGTAAAAAAAGAAACATAACCCGCTGTGGCAAAATCGCCTTTATTGGCATAATAAGTGCCTTTGCCAAAATCTATTTTTTCGATGGTTTCCGGAATCAAAAAATGTAAGTCTGCATATCCTTGACCGTGTGCATGCGATACCATATTAACAGGCATTCCATCTACCGAAATCGCAATATCTGTGCCGTGATCTATATCAAAGCCTCTTAAAAAAAGTTGCTCTGCCTTTCCACCGCCCGCATGCTGACCAATAAACAATCCTGGTACTTTTCTTAAAATTTCTTGGGACGAATTGACAGGTGCTGTTTGTAAATCAATTTTTGAAACAATATTCATCGCATTTAATTTGGGTTCGATAATCACTTCGTCTAATTTGTAACTATCTACTTCTAATATAATTATAACTTTTTTTGCAAGAACTTTATGTGTTGTTTTTTTAAAACCAAATGCCGAAACTTGTAAAACATCTCCTATAAATGTATTTAAAATCTGAAAATTACCAAACTCATCAGTATGAACGTGCGTATTTGATTTTAAATTCAAAATATAAACATTTTCAATTGGTAAACCAAATTCGTCTTGGATAACGCCAGATATATTTTGCGAAAAAACCGTTGAAAATACAAAGAAACAGAATAAAAAAAGTTTGTTTTTCATCAAAAATAAAATTAGTTTAGCATACAAAATTAGTAAAAATTAAAAAAACCCAACCATCCAAGACGATTGGGCTTTTCAACATCATCGTGCTGATACTAACCAAATATAAGCACAATTAACAACAAAAAATAAAAACAAATAAAACAAATATAAAATCCGTTCAATTTATATTTACGAAAATAAAGAAAGTTTGGTTTGAAATTTGTAAAAATTTTTTATTAAAGATCCATAAATAAAATGGTAGATTTATGATGTTATGATATTGAATCCAAGTAGGTATTGGGTTGTATTGGCTTTTTAAGTACTGCTTATCCTAAAATTTAAAAAAATTTTTGTAGTAAAAGTAAATTAAATGTGACTCCAAACCCCTTGTATTTAATTGTTGAAACAAAAACGCAACTATTTGAAAATCAGTAATGCTAATTTTGATAAATTTGTTGATAAGTTGGAATAGAATTAAACAACTTTATTTTGGTATTTGTATAAAATGTTGTAATCCAAAATAGGAATTTTAAAACCTAATTTAGTTTGTAGTTTTTTTCTAAAAGTTATGCGTTAAAAATTATCTTTTATCAACAGTTTTTGATAAAAACTTATTTACAAAATTAGTTCTAATAGAGTTATCAACTGTTGTTAATAGCTATTAAAAATGTTTTAAAAATCAACTGATTAATAAAAAAAACACTGTTGATAAGTAGTTATAAAAACTTAAAACTACAACTTTATCAAAAAAAACAAAAAGTTATTATAGCTATCAACAAGCTATAATCACCAAAAAAAGATTTTTTAAATTTTATTTTTTTTGTTGTTATATATAATAATTGTTAACAAGTTAAAAACTCAAAATATAAGTATTTTAAAAGCTTCTTCTAAATTATGGAGCTGTTATATGGTTTTATAAATTTAAATCATAACCAATCACTAAATAAAAAAACTATATAAAAAAAGCCCAATCATAGATTTGATAGGGCTTTTCAACATCATCGTGCAAATACTAACCAAATATAAGCACAATTAACAACAAAAAATAAAAATAAATAAAAACAAGTATAAAAACCGTTCTATTTTTATTTACGAAAATAAAGAAGGTTTGGTTTGATTTTTTTTAAATAAATCATTTTAATAAATAAAATAAACACTTTGTTTATTTAAGATAAAAAAGTATAAATTTGTATCATAACCAAAACTTATGACACAAGAAGAATTATTACCATTACTGCGCAAGCAAGATAGTCAAGCATTTACAGTTGTTTATGATTGTTATGCAAAAAGTTTGTTTGCTGTGATTCAAAATCTTATCAAAAATAAAGAAGAATCTGAAGATGTTTTGCAAGACGTTTTTGTAAAAATATGGAAAAACATTGATTCTTATAACGATTCAAAAGGGCGATTTTATACATGGATACTTAATATTGCTAGAAATGCTGCGATTGATAAATTACGTTCAAAAGGTTTTTCAAACCACCAAAAAAACCTATCTACCGATAATTTCGTAAATCTGAAAGATGACAGCCAACATTTGACCCACAAAATTGATAGTATTGGCATTCAAGAATTTGTAAAAAAACTAAAACCAAAATGTATTGCAATAATCGATTTGTTGTTTTTTAAGGGTTTTACACAACAAGAAACCGCAGACGAGCTGGACATTCCGCTTGGCACTGTGAAAACTCAAAACCGAAATTGTATTAATGATTTAAGACATTTTTTGAAACTATAATGGATACAAAACAATATATCGACACCGGAATTTTGGAACTATATGTGTATGGTTTGCTCGACGAAACCGAAAATACCGCTATTGCCACTTTAGCCATAGAGCAGAACGAAATTAAGAACGAAATTTTAGCCATCGAAAAAGCTATTATTAGCCTTTCTAGTAGTTTTTCGCCATTTTTGTCTGTTGAAAATTTTGAGAAAATCAAAATTAAATTAGCCTTAAAACACCAAAAACAGCCAAATTTGCAACGTATAAGTTATTGGAAAACATATTCCGGTTGGGCCGCTGCAATTGCGATGCTTTTGGGTGGTGGTTATATATATGATTTGCAAAAAGATACAAAAAATCAACTTGTAAGCGAAGTTGCAGCAAAAACACAACTCCAAAAAAACTTGAATTTGATCGAAAACAAAAATCAAAAAACATTGGCTGATTTGGCTACTATTCGTGATATCAAAAACACTATTATTGTGCTTGGAGGTCAAGCGATTGCGCCAACTTCTTTTGCAAAAATATATTGGAATCAAGAAACTCAAACCGTTTTTGTTGATGCAGCGGGATTACCAAAACCGCCTTCCGGGATGGTATATCAAGTTTGGAGTTTGAAACTAGAACCACAACTAACTCCAACCGATATTGGATTGCTTGACAATTTTGAACAAAACAACAACAAGATTTTTGCGGTTCATACAACGGCAGATGCCGATGCTTTTGGCATCACGCTCGAACCGGCAGGTGGCAGCCTAACCCCAACGATGGAGCAGTTGTATGTATTAGGAAAAGGTTAGTACAAACCATAAAAAGTTTTATTCCTTTCTACTTATAAAGAAAAAATCAAGTTGTTTTTTGACCAAATCGGCGGTTTTTACTTTTACAAAAACTTCGTCTCCAAGTTGCAACAACTGCTTTGTAGTAGCACCAACCAACGCGTATTGCTTTTCGTCAAAGGTATAATAATCGTCTTTTATTTCTCTAATTCGCACCATTCCTTCGCATTTGTTTTCAATAATTTCGACATAAATTCCCCATTCTGTAACCCCAGAAATTACACCCAAAAACGCCTCGTCTTTGTGGTTTTGCATATATTTTACTTGCATATACTTGATAGAATCTCGCTCGGCATGCGTTGCCAATCCTTCCATGGACGAGCAATGCAAACATTTGGCTTCAAAAATTTCGGCATTTGCCGTTTTTCCAGCATCGAGATAATGCTGCAACAAACGGTGCACCATCACATCTGGATAGCGGCGAATTGGGGAGGTAAAATGGCTATAATAATCAAAAGAAAGTCCATAATGACCAATATTTGCTGTCGAATATTTGGCCTTGCTCATGGAACGAATTGCAAGCGTATCGATCAAATTTTGTGCTTTTTGACCTTTGGCTTCTTGCATCAAAGCGTTTAAAGCTTGCGAAACAGAGCCTGATTTGAAATCAATTTTGTAGCCAAATTTTTCAATAACGGTTTGCATCGCTAATAATTTATCTTCGTTTGGCTCGTCGTGAATGCGATAAATGAAAGTCTTTTTTTGTCGGCCAATAAATTCGGCCACTTTTTTGTTGGCCAAAAGCATAAATTCTTCGATTAGGTGATTGGCATCTTTTGAAATTTTAAAAAACACACCTTCGGGTTCGCCATCGGCACTCAAATTGAATTTTACTTCTACTTTATCAAAAGAAATAGCACCGTCATCCATTCTTTTTTGGCGCATTATTTTGGCCAAATCATCCAAAATTAAAATTGCTTCAACGGTTTGATTATCAACCGTATAATCTTCTGATGTAAGGGATATTTCTGCCGGAATATGCGCTTCTTTTGTTTCTATAATATGTTGTGCTTCTTCATAAGCAAATCTTTGGTTAGAATTAATCACAGTTCTGCCAAACCATTGATTTTTGATCACCGCTTTGTTTGTAATTTCAAAAATTGCCGAAAAAGTATATTTTTCTTCATTTGGTCGAAGTGAACACGCAAAATTTGATAAGACTTCTGGCAGCATTGGCACTACTCGATCCACCAAATATACAGATGTGGCGCGACTATATGCCTCGTCATCCAAGATGGTTCCTTCTTGCAAATAATGCGAAACATCGGCAATATGAATACCAATTTCAAAGTTTCCGTTGTCTAATTTTTGAAAAGAAAGGGCATCGTCAAAATCTTTAGCATCTTTTGGATCTATCGTAAAAGTGAGCGTTTGTAGCATATCACGACGATTTTTGATTTCACTTTCGTGAATAGTAGTATCAATTTGTTCGGCAAAATGGGCTACTTCTACCGGAAAAGTATCTGGCAAACCATATTCGGCCAAAATAGCGTGAATTTCGGTGTTGTGTTCGCCTGGTTTGCCCAAAACTTTGAGTACAGATCCAAAAGGCGAGTCTGCCCGTTTTGGCCAATCTTCAATATTAACCAATACCACATCGCCATTTTCGGCATCACCTATTTTGTCTTTTGGGATAAAAATATCGGTGTACATTTTTGGGTTTGCTGTGGTCACAAAAGCAAAGTTTTTTTGAATATCGATCACACCCACAAACTCAGTTTTATGCCGCTCTACTACTTCAACTACTTCGCCTTCAGGACGTTTTCCTTTTCTTCGGTTATAAACATATACTTTTACTAGGTCTTTGTCTAAAGCGTGATTCAAATTATTGGTTGGTATAAAAACATCTTCCGAAAATTCTGGACAAACAAAAAAAGCTGTTTTTCTGCTGGTCATATCAATTTTGCCTTCATAATATTCTTGTGAAATGGCTTTGATTAAATATTTTCCGGGTTCAGATTCTATAATTTGTTTAGAGGCTGCTAAAATTTTTAAATCTCTAATAATTTCGTTTCTACTTTTGGTATCATCAACATCCAAAATTACCGCTATTTGTTTGAAATTGAATGCTTTATTGGTATTTTTGGATAATGTTTTTACGATTTTGTGGCTGAAATCTTTGGATTGATTTATAGTATCTTTAATTTTTTTTGTCATAATTTTTTATAAAGTCGAAATTTACGAATTTTTTTGATAAAACGGGTTTATTCAGGGGTAAAAAAAATGCTGTACCTTAATTTTTGAGAACGAATCAAAAAGAAGTGTAGGAAAATTTGACTGTCATTTTGGCTTTTTTTAATAATTTTTGGTATTACTTTTGGTGTTGCTAAATTAATTTTAAATTTCAATAGTTTATGAAAGTTGTCATTCAGAGAGTTGCTACTGCAGCAGTAGAAATTGATGGAGCTGTAGTAGCGCAAATACAAAAAGGATTATTGTTGCTTGTAGGTATAGAAGATTATGATAATCAGGACGATATAGACTGGTTGGTTTCAAAAATATGCAACCTTCGCATTTTTGACGATGCGTTTGGCGTGATGAATTTGAGTCTGAAAGACATTCGAGGCGAGTTGGTAGTCGTAAGTCAATTTACGCTTCAAGCGATGACCAAAAAAGGAAATCGGCCTTCGTATATCAAGGCTTCAAAACCTGAAATTGCAATTCCGATTTATAAGCAATTGCTACAAAGTTTTGAAACCGAGATCGAAAAAGCAGTGCAAAGTGGCGTTTTTGGGGCAGATATGCAAGTGCGTCTTACTAATGATGGCCCCGTTACTATTGTTATAGACTCTAAAAACAAGCTGTGATTATTTTGTTGTTGACTTTTTTTATTTCTTTTGAAACGTCTTGAAAAATTTATCGGTCTAAAATCGCCCTGATGTAGCGGTATCCTTTTTTTGGTTTTTTTTTTCAAAAACCAAAAAAAGATATAGCGTGCAGCAGGACAAGTCGTGTGTGGGACGAATCGTGTGCGCCAAAAAAAAATTGAAAACAAATTTGTTGTATTTTTGTAAAAAAAAGATGAAAAAAGCGGTAATTAT
>JANNBA010000147.1:0-9550 GCA_031384845.1 Bacteroidota bacterium | reverse complement strand
TCGTACCAGTAATATAGTTGATAAAATACAAAGTCCACTAGACCAGCTAGTAAGCAAGGTAAACAAAAAAGATGATTTATAAAAAAAATTAATAATTATTTGTTTTAAAAAAAAAATAATTCTATTTTTGATAAATATTTGAAAGTGCAATCAACATAAAAAAATGTTAAAAACGCAAGAACTTTCTTGTATTTACTAGTTAGCCGTCAGTTTGGCGGAACGCAGAAAAATAGAACTTAAAGAATAGAAATGAAATCAAAAACAATAATTTGTCTTTTAATTATTCTAATAAATCAAATTACTTTTGGACAAAACAAAGTTACCG
Source organism: Bacteroidota bacterium (assembly GCA_031384845.1). Classification (GTDB taxonomy): domain Bacteria; phylum Bacteroidota; class Bacteroidia; order Flavobacteriales; family Flavobacteriaceae; genus Flavobacterium. The sequence continues at coordinate 9,225 of JANNBA010000147.1, read as the reverse complement.
ATAGTTGTGATTTAGAAGCGAAAAACAAATTTTGGAAAACTTCATTTGAAACTGCTGAATCAAATGAATTGAAATTAAAATTGATTCGTGAAAAAAATTATTTCTGACTCGATTTATGCAGAATACAAACCAAAAGTAAATATACGATGTGGTAATTCAATTTACGCAGAAACTGTTGACGAAAATGGAAATAATTGTGTTGTAAAAATACTTTTTGCATTAAATTACACCAAAAAGAAATCCATCATACTGAATCTAAATAAAAACCCAGAATATTTATTTATAGTAGAAAAACTGAATGAAGTAAATATTCAGGAAATTTATCCAATTCTCGGAACTAATGCACAAGCATTGTACGGAAGTTTTGGAAAATCGGGTGCTGTAATTCTTAAAACAGAAAGCAAAAAATTCAGAAAAGAAGTGGAAAGTTATATTAAGAAAGTGGAAAAAAATAAAATTAAATCGAAAAAACCGAACGGCTAACAGCCGTTTGCAAAAATTGGGGTTTTGGTCTTGATTTTACACATTGTGTTGTACTTGTGTGGTCAGTGATTTACTGAAAGTTTAGGCTAACCAAATCCTCAACTTCTGCAAGCCGCATGACGTTAGTGGCTATATTCGAGAAACAGAAAACTGAAATGAAAATAAAAATAAATTTAATTATCTCAATTTTAACAATACTGTTTTCTTGTAATGCGGAAAAGTCGATTATTGGAAAGTATCGTTCTAATTTTGCTGAAATGGGATTTTTTGTAACTAAAATCGAACTAAACAAAGACAGTACATTTCATTATGTATTTTCAGGAGATTTATTGCACACTGAACTTGATGGAAAATACAAAATAGAAAATAAAAAATTATACTTAAAATTTAATAAACTAAAAGGAGAAACTGAAAGTGAACTTGTAAAAGTAAATGGAAAAGATACAATTGTAAACTTTGAAAATTTCGGAAAATCTCATTCTTATGATTTACGGAATGAAAATAAAATCGAATATCACTTAAAATATAAAATATCAAACAGAAAATTATTTGTTTACAATATTATTACGGATAAAATTGTCAGAAAAGTAAATGGTTATTCAGCCAACAGAAAATATTATATATTTGGACCAAAATTTTACAAGAAAAAAAGATATTTAATGAAAATTGAAAAATAAATACAGCCACTAAAAAAGCCAGAGTTTCGTTGGGCTTGAAAAACCAACAATGAATTGAAATCATCGAATACCGCCAAGAAATAAAACTTATGAGATAAACTCCGGTTGAACGGAATAGCGGTTTGCAAAAATTACTTCGTCTGTTCGCTCTTTCAGGATCGGATGGGGTTTTAGTCTTGAATTTATACATTGTTTTGTAGTTTTGTGGTCAGTGATTAACCCGAAGTTAAGGCTAACCAAATCCCCAACTTCTGTTAGCCATAAGATGTTGTGCGCATTGCTCGCGAAAAAAACGAAAAACAACCCTTAAAAAATAAAAAAAATGACAAAATTTAGAATAATTAAAATATCTACAATGTATTCAACAGATAAATTGACAAATGAAGTTTAAAAAACTTTGAAAGAAAAAACTGAAGAGGGAACTAAATAAATTCAGTAGCCTTTGGTGTAAATATTTGGAGGATGCCAACTGCATTTATTACATTAAAAATTAATAATTAAATTTTCTTTTTGTAATTTTGCTAAATGAAGCAAAAACTATACATCGATACTTCAGTTTTTGGTGGACACTTTGATATAGAGTTTGCAGAATACACCATACCTTTATTTGAAAGATTAAACAAAGGCGAATTTACTATACTTTTTTCTACTGTAACTCAAGAAGAGTTAGTAAACGCACCAAAAAATGTAAAGGAACTAATAAAAAACATAAAAAAAGAGCATTCAGAATTTTTAGATATAAATAATGAAGCAATTGATTTGGCATTAGCGTATATTTCTGAAAAAGTAGTTGGGAAAACAAGCTATGCCGATTGTTTACATATTGCCTTAGCCACAATAAATAAAGCCGATTATTTGATAAGTTGGAATTTTAAGCATATTGTAAATGTCCAAAGAATTATAGGATATAATGCGATTAATATCAAAAATGGATACAAACAACTTGAAATCCGTTCACCAAGAGATTTTATAAAATATGAAAACGATGAAAACTGAAAAAAACTTTGATGCTGTAAAATATATGCGTCAACAAAGAGAAAATTTAAGTTCAAAATTAGTGGAAATGTCAAAAGCTGAAATTATTGAATATTTTCAAAACAAAAAATTAATTAGTAAAATAAAGCCCTGTGCCTAAAAGCCAGCCTTTCCTCGACCTTGAAAACCCAACAATATATTGTAATCATCGAATACCGACAAGAAATAAAACTTATGAGATAAACTCCAGTTTAACGAATCCGGCAAGAAATAAAAGTCATATAAACTCCGATTAAACCGAGCCGATTGCAATTCCGAAAAATGGATTTATGATCTGTAGGTTGCGGTTTTATCTTTATCCTGTGTCTTAAGAAGTCTGTAAGTCTAAATTCGCCCCGATTGAAGCGGTATCCTTTTTGTTTTTTTCTAAAAAAAAAACAAAAAGATATAGCGTAAAGCGGGACCACTAGTGTACTAACTGGAATGGTGTGCGCCAAAAAAAACAGAAAAAACTAGTCCAAAATACCGCCTATTTTTAGTCCAAAAATTAGCGCTTCTGATTGAAATCCGTTTTGATAAGCTCGTCCATAATCGAGGCGAAAAAGGCGGAATTTTCCGAAGCCTAAATTGTCTAATCCAATCGTGTATTCTGTGTAAGGGGTAATTTTTGGTACAGATAATTGATGAAACCCAAGGGTTAGCGTGGCTTTTAGCAGGTTGATGAGCGGTAATTTGTTTGTAAAATAGCCATCGTCGTTGTATTCGATATGGGTTTCAAAAAACGCATCGTTGGTGCTATGCGAATAATAAGGCATCAGGTTGAAAACGTTGGTATAGCTGACGCCGCCGCCAATATGTGTTTGATTTCCGTTGAAATGTTTGTAGTCTGAAAAGGCAATATCTTTGGCGTTAAAGAATTTTCCTGCCTTGAAATTCATTTGAAATTCGCCTTTTGTGTTTGCGGATAATTTGTATTTGATTTGTGTGGTTAGCAGCTGGTATTCGTAGCTTTTTTGACTCGCTGCAAATGTGTTTTCAAAACCAAATCGAAGTTTTGGGTATTTCCGAGATCTTAAATTCATTTTTCCGTCTGGACGACTGATGTATTTGTTGCCAAAATTAAGGTGAACTTCTAAGTTCGACTTGACCAAATTATGTGGCTCGAATATAAAACTATCATAACTTTGTGGTAAAATTGGGTTATTGGAGGTATATTCGTGATTGGTGTTCAAAATCACAAAATCAGTGTTGTTTAATAGCGCTTTCCTATTTTGATATTCGAGTGTGGCATTAAGGTTTACGCCATTTGCTATATCTTGAAAATAGTTGATTTTGAGAAATTCTTTGTTATACAACTTCATATAATTGTCTTTGAAAAACAGGGTACTTAGCGTGTTTATGAGTTCCGAGATTGGCTCACTGTTGTTAAATTGATTGACTTTGTTGCCCAAATCGACTTTTAGTGTTGCATAATTTTGATTGTTAAATTGATGTTCATAATGTGCTGTAAAACGCAGTTTGTGCTCTGCCAAACCCAAATTTAGTTGGGTACTTATTTCCGTCTCTTTGCCCTTTTCTTCATTTTTCCAGTTTTTATAAGAAAAACCGGTCATATAATACCAGCCTTGTACGGTGTTGAAAAACGATGATGTTGGCCCGAAGATGCCGTCATATTTGAACTTGTATTTCTGGAAGGTATTGGTATAACTGTATCCCAAAAATGGTGATATGAGCTTGAATTTGTTGCTTTTTTTGTCGATTGAATCCAGATAAGTTTTTGAATTTCTGGTTTTAAAAACGCTGTCTTTTTTGATATAATCTTTTGTTTCTTCGACAGTAAGCGGAATTGGGCGGTTTTTGTTCCAAAAAAGACTGTCTTTTTTATTGGCATTTTCATCAAAGCTTACAATCTCGTTGCCAAAAGTTTTGGGTGCAAATTGTGTTTCAAATTCATAATTGCTATATACATAATTGAATTTTCCTTCAAACTTGATGCCGAATAAACCGGCATAAAAAACCATACTTTGGGTGTTTTTCGACCAGATTTTGTTGGTTTGGTTGAAACCAAAATTTTGTTTCAAATTCATCGTTTCAATCATTTCTTGGTGCATTCTATAGCCTTTTATTGTCAAATCTATGGCGTATATAGCCCAAGAATCTTCTACTATATATATATATCCGTCAAAAACGGGTTCTTTGTCGCGTTTTGCAGCCACTTTTATTTTGTGAATCATTTGATTATTTTCGTCAAAAAAAGAATTTTCGAGCTTGAATTTATAATACCCAAAAGCGTTGTTTGCGATAGGCGAAATGGTTTTTCCTCCAAAATTTACGGTGTTTTCATAAAAATCGTAGGCGGTGGATCGGGCGGTATTATAGCTAAAACCCTTGTCGTTTCCACTCACTTTTGATGCGATAATGCGTTCTTTGAGGTTGTTTGGTTTTTCAAAAATTATTTTGGACACCGTCTCAGACAAATAGATAATTCCGGTGCCAGTTGAGTCAAGATTGCCATCCATGTCGCCAATCTCGATTCCCATAAATTTTTTTGGGGAGTTTTTGAGCTTGAAAATACCTCGTGAATAAAAATCAGCCTTAAAGTGCGCGGTTTTTTGCCCATTTTCCTTTCTATTTGCAATTGCACTTTTGATAATTGCATTGGCAGGATTATTTTTGCGATTTACAATTACTTCTGTAAGTTGATAATTTTCGTTTTCTAAAACAACATTTTGAAGATAAGGATAACTAGAAATATCAATCATGATTTTTTTAGTTTTATATCCAATAGATTTATAAACAACGCTATGTTTGCCCGTTTTTTTAAAATTGAGTTCGTATTTTCCTTGTTCATTAGCAGATGTACCTATATACGTGTTCTCGATCAATACCGAAACGTTTGGAATAGTCACGCCTTTGTCGTCTGTAATAACCCCTTTTATTTGTGCAAAATTGAAAGTGGAATAGAATATAAAAAGTAAGACAATTGGTTTTTTCATTGTAATATGGATTTGTTTCTAAAAATATTTCAAGCAAAAAAAGTATCAACCAAAGGATTAATAATTTTGATAAAAATCATTACAACATTTGAATAAATGAATCAATTGCTAAGTCATAACTATTTAATTTAAAGCCAATTATAACTCCTTTGGCTTGAGGCGAAATAAATGATTGATGTCTATATTGCTCACGAGCAAAAGTATTAGATATATGCACTTCGACAACCGGCGTTGTGATGGCTTTTATCGCGTCTGCAATTGCAATCGAAGTGTGGGTATAAGCTCCCGCATTAAGCACGATACCATCAAAATCAAAACCTATTTGATGCAATTTGTCGATAATTTCACCTTCAATATTCGACTGAAAATAGGTTAATTCGATATTAGAAAATTTGAGTTTTAGCTGTTCAAAATAATCATCAAACGTTTGATTACCATATATTTCTGGCTCTCGTTTTCCTAAAAGATTAAGGTTTGGGCCATTTATAATCGCTATTTTCATCCTCTTTTTTTAGTAAAAATAAAAAAAAAAACTTACAATGGCTTGTTTTTTTAGCTTTTTTTAAAAAAACAAATATTAAAAGTGGTTTACTGCCAAAAAAAAGTTAAAATGATTTTAATTGATATGATATGTAACAAAATTTCGTTTTTTTGTAGAAATAAATTTAATAAAATGAAAAAGCTACTTTTTTTGGGCATAGTGTTTTTGGGAGGTTTTGGAGTTACTTTTGGGCAAGAGATTGCAACAAATGCGGTCGGATTAAGATTTGCTAGCCAAAATGGATTGGGGACAGAATTGAGTTTTCAACGAAAAATAACATCTGAAAATCGTGTAGAACTAGATTTGGGTTGGCAAAGTGAGCGTGAGCAAAATATTTTCAAATTGTCTGGGATTTATCAATGGGTTTTTGCTTTAGAAAATAATTTTCAATATTTTTTGGGTGCGGGTGCTAGTATTGGAAATAGTAGTTTTCAAGACAATAACAACACATTTGTTTCGGCTTCTGGCGATGTTGGAATCGAATATATTTTTAATTTCCCACTTCAAATTTCGCTGGATTTTAGACCAGAAATTGCATTTGGAAACCAAAAAAATGGTTTTGGGCCCAATTTTGCTTTGTCGTTTAGATACCTCTATTAAGGGATTATCTATCTTGAAAAATAATTTCTTTTTTTGAATTGATTTTAACAACCAAAAAAGGACTTGTAATATCAAAAGTTACATTTTGATTGGGTTTTGGTTTTATTTGTCGTGTTGTTATGATGATGTTTTTTTCGGTTTCGACTACATTTTCAATTTCGATAGAATAACCGCCGCTTGGTTTTTCACCTACATTTAGAATCAAAAAATTAGCGGTTTGAATATCGTTTGCTTTAATTTTATTTTTGAGTTCAGGATCGTTTTTAATCATCCCAAATTCGTTGGGTTCAGTAATAATTTCAAAAAACGGAATGCTAGCACCACCCGATATTTTTTGAGCCAAAATTTCGTAAAGTGGTTTTACTTGAATTTTGGAGCTGCTACAACTTATCAAAAAAGTGAGCACCAATATGCTGATGATTTTTTTCATTTTAGTATTTTTGAAGTGCCATTTTATACAAATTTTCATACAATGGCAAAATATTTTTGATTTCAAATTGTTGGGCATTCTCAAAGGCATTTTCTTTAAACCGATTTAAAACTTCATCATTTTCTAAAATTTTCAGCGCATTATTTGACATCCCATCAATGTCGCCAACTTGGCTTAAATATCCAGAAAATCCATCACGATTCACTTCTGGCAATCCACCAGAATTACTAGAAATTACTGGAACGTGCCAAGCCATTGCCTCGAGTGCGGCAAGACCAAAACTTTCTGTTTCTGACGGCAATAAAAACAAATCTGAATTGCTCAATATCATATCTATTTCGTTACTATTTCCAAAAAAAATCACTTTGTCTTGAATCTGTAATTGCACACAAAGTTGTTCTGCTTTTTCTTTTTCTGGCCCATCGCCAACCATCATTAATTTGGCAGGAATTTTTTGCTGAATTTTATAAAAAATATGAATAATATCCGGAATCCTTTTTACTTTTCTAAAATTACTTATGTGTGTGATAATGCGCTCATTGTTGTTTGCCATTACCGATCTACTACAACTTTGTGGCGCAATATTTTGATTTTTGTGCAGTTCTATAAAATTTGGAATGACATGAATTTCTTTGTCTATCGCAAATAATTTTTGGGTGTTTTCTTTCAAATTTTGTGAAACCGAAGTTACAAAATCAGATTTATTGATGCTAAAGGTTACCGCCGTTTTATAATGCGGATGATTGCCAACCAAAGTAATATCTGTACCGTGAAGTGTCGTAATCATTGGGATTTTGATACCTTCGTCTTGTAGCATTAACTTTGCCATATATCCTGCGTATGCGTGCGGAATGGCATAATGAACGTGTAATAATTCGATTTTAAACATCTTGACAGTATCTACCAATTTGCTCGAAAGTGCCAATTCATACGGTTGATAATGAAAAAGTGGATATTCCGGAACATTTACTTCGTGGTAGTGCACATTTGGGTTTAACAAAGCCAATCTTACGGGCTGTCTGTAGGTAATAAAATGTATTTCGTGGCCACGATTGGCCAATTCGAGCCCCAATTCTGTAGCTACTACACCGCTTCCGCCAAAAGTTGGATAACAAACAATTCCGATATTCATAAATTAATTACTTTGTTTTTAACTCAGAAAATTAACAATTTACAAAGATAACAGAATTTAAGTGAATTGGTTTTAGAAAATCCTATGTATAAAATATACTCTTTATAATTATTAATGATTAACTTTCTGTTTATGATATACAGAAACCACTGAATTTGTAAAATTTAAAATTAGTACTATGAAAAAAATTATCTGTGTTATTGTTTCGGTTATTATTTTAATAACTGTTTCTTCTCTCAATACCGGTTGTGGTTCCAGCCCGGGAACAACACCTTGCAATGACTCCATACTTATGGCTCCATACAATGTTGGACTGGTTGCTTATTACAAATTTTTTGCCGGTTCGCCTGCTGATTTCTCAGGAAATGGACATAATGGAACCATATCCGGAAGTGTAACACCTGCAACAAATCCTAATGGAATAACCATATGTGCCATGAATTTCGGCGGAACTTCGAATGATTATATCAAAGTACTATCCAATACTGCATTTGACTTTGATAGTTCAACTGCCATGTCTGTTGTTTTATGGTACAGGCCAACATTACTTTCAGCCGGCTCATATGAACTTTTATTTGGCAGAGATTCCGTTTTAAATTGTCCGGATACTTATGGTCAATATTCTTTAGGTTTATATGATTGCAGAAAGCCGGTATTTGGTTTTTATCATACAAGCTGCTGGGACACTACCTTGGTATCATCAGGCTCCTGTACCGCTATTAATAATAGTTACATTGCTCAGGGCTGGCAGAATTTAATCGCCATTTATAATCCAATTTCACCCAATCCATGGAAAATTTACAGAAACGGTATTATTTCTATAGATGTTCATGGTCCTTGTGGTCCATCCATCAGTTTATCCGGAGACATTTATATTGGCCGCAGGTTTAAAGGTGATATTGACGATGTTAAAGTTTACAACAGAGCATTAACAAATACAGAAATTGCATTTTTAAAATCTTATGTAAGTCCTTGCTGTAAGTAAAAGAAAATTATTTTAAGTTTTATTTCAGTTGTTCATTGATTGTTAAACCACATTGCAAAAAGGAAATATAATTTTCCGGTTTGGATGCATAATCATAAGCGATGGGCTGATTAAGTAATTGCTCTTTGGTATTGATTAATATGTATTGCGGTTGAGAGTTTGTTTTAAAATGTTTTGCCTGAAAGTCGCTCCATTTTTGTCCTACCGTTTTTACTTCTCTTTCTTTTCCTGTAGCAGAAGATACGTACCATTCACTTTCAGGTAATGCTGTTTTATCATCAACATATAAAGAGATGATGACATACTTTTTCATTTCATCAATAACGTTTTTATTAGTCCATACAGCATCTTCAATTTTACGGCAATTTACACAACCAAAACCTGTAAAATCTAACAAGACAGGCAT
>JANNBA010000140.1:0-27481 GCA_031384845.1 Bacteroidota bacterium | reverse complement strand
AAAAAAATCTTGCATCGCCTTCCAGGATCTTGTCGCTGCTTTTTCATTATACGCCACTCCTTTGCTATTGTCATTTCCTGCGTCTTTGTGCGTAAAAGCATGAACGGCATTGGCATAATAAACCATCTGCCAATCGGCTTTGGCGGTTCGCATTTCGGTTTGAAAATCTTTGATGTCAGACTCAGTCACAAAAAAATCGTCGGCACCATGTAGCACCAATACCTTTGGCAAAATTATTGTTGTCTTGCGATTTTCAGCACCTCCCAAACCACCGTGAAAAGATACAATCCCTTTTACTGCAAAATTGGCTCTCGCAGCCTCAATAGTGCCAGTCCCACCAAAACAGTAGCCAATAATTGCAATTTCATTTGGATTTGCACCCAATTTAATCAACTGATTCAATGCAAGTTGGATTCGATTTTGATACTCCAAATAATTTTTTTTAAAATACCCCGCCAATTTTCCGGCTTCGCCTGTATTTTTTGGTCGCTTGTCAACGCCATAAATATCGGCTACAAAAGTAATATACCCCAATTTTGCCAAATTGGTGGCGTTTTCACGCGCATTATTTTCAATTCCCATCCAAGCAGGCAATATCAATACAGCAGCCTTTTTTATGTTAATTTTCGAAGGCTTTACCAATAAGCCCTCTAATTTTTGGTCGCCATCAAAATATAAAACCGGCTGAAATTGAGCCGTCATTTGTGATACAAAAAGACTGATAAAAGCAATTTTAAAAATCGATAGTTTTTTCATTTTTTTTGCAAAAATACCCTCTTTTTTTGACATTTTAACCTTGAATCAAAAAATCATTTGTTGTTGGGTCAAAAACAATGTTTTCCGATCCAAACAAATGATCAAAAACGCCATTATCAATATGGTTTTTTGGGGAATCTTGAATTATAAATGATGGTGTCATTACAATAATTTGATCACAAATTTTGATGGCTTGTTGAATATCGTGGGTCGAAAAAAGCACGCATTTGTTGAGATTGTGAGCAACATTTTGTAACAACTTCATAATCGATATTTTGTTTGACAAATCCAAATGAGTCGTTGGCTCGTCTAGTATAATGGTTGCCGTATTTTGTGCCAAAGCCCTTGCTATCATTGCTTTTTGAAGTTGTCCATCGCTAAGTTGATCGCAGCGTTTGTGCAGAAAATCAGTTATCTGTGTATCCTGAATAGCTTTTTGAATTTGGCATATATCAACCGTTGACAATTTACCAAGCCAGTTGGTATAGGGCTGTCTTCCAAGCGCAACAATATCATAAACAGTGAGATTACTTGGTGGCAGTTTGTCTGTAAAAACCATACTTATATGTATTGCAAGCTGCAATAAATCATATTTTTGAATATCTGTAGAATCCAGAAAAAGTTTGCCAATAATTGGTTTTTGAATCCCAGATAAGGTTTTAAGCAACGTAGTTTTTCCAATTCCGTTTGAACCAATTAGACCAATTAGCTTACCCGATTCAAGATTCAGATTAATGTTTTGAGCAATAATCCGGTTCTGGTTTTTGTATCCAATAGTCAAATTTATGGCGCAAAGATTTGTTTGTTTCATTTTAAAATTAATAATCCAAAATTATATTCTTTACAAATTTAATTTTTTATTTGATATTTTGAACAAATACCACATCAAAATCATTTTCAAAAACATTTAAAATCGCACAAAATTGTTTCCGTTTTTTATACAAATACCAAATAAATCAAAAAATAGATGATTTTGATTCAAAAACTCCTTTATATTTTTGAAATTTAAGTTTACAAAAAATTAAAAAAACCACATCCTACCCTATTTCAATAAACCAACGAATACTTCAAAAAATAATTTTAAAAATTCAAATAAAAAACTTAAATTTACCAACGAAAAATAAAAACAAAACCACAATGCACATAGCAGTAGCTGGCAACATTGGTGCCGGAAAAACCAGTCTCACAACACTTTTGTCCAAACATTTCAAGTGGGACGCCCACTTTGAAGACGTTGTGGACAACCCCTACTTGGACGATTTTTATCACCAAATGGAACGTTGGTCCTTCAACCTCCAAATCTATTTTCTAAACAGTCGTTTCAGACAAGTACTTCAAATTCGCAAAAGCGGTCAAAAAATCATTCAAGACCGAACAATATACGAAGATGCCCATATATTTGCTCCAAATTTGCACGCAATGGGCCTCATGACAAACCGCGATTTCAAAAACTATTCCTCCCTTTTTGAGCTTATGGAATCCCTGGTTGAAGCACCAGATATGCTCATTTATTTGCGCAGTTCGATCCCAAACTTGGTGGCACAAATTCACAAACGAGGTCGCGATTACGAAAACACCATCTCTATCGACTATCTCAGCCGATTAAACGAACGCTACGAAGCATGGATAACAGGATATACCAAAGGAAAACTCTTGATTATCGATGTGGACAACATAGATTTTGTCAATAATCCAGAAGACTTAGGCAATATCATCAACAGAATAGATGCCGAAATAAACGGACTTTTCTAAATATTTTTTTCTTTTTGGGCGTGCCCCTTCGGGTCGGGCTTCCACTCCCGCTTCCCGATGAAAAATCGGGAGAGCTCCGTTCAAGCCCTCACGCAGACCTGTCGTTGAAATACAATTTGTTTAAAAAAAACCTCCAAATTTGGTGTAATCCATATCAAAAATAGATCTATGAAATCTATTTTTGATCAATTCAAAATTGAAAACACCTATTTGGCGAAACAATTTCTATGCACCTCGATTCTCGACCTCAACAAAATCCCGCAACGGATGTCCCGTATAAATTTGTCGTGGTCGCCCTATTGGCTCTTTGTTGACCCGCATTTCCTTCCATTGTGCAATCCAGCCAGGCAATCTTCCAATTGCAAAAAGCACCGTAAACATATCTGTTGGAATGCCGAGTGCACGATAGATTATACCAGAATAAAAATCAACATTTGGATACAATTTTCGCGAAACAAAATAATCATCAACCAATGCAGCAGCTTCTAATTTTTTGGCTATTTGCAAAATAGGATCGTCAACTCCTAATTCTGCCAAAACTTCATCTGCAGCTTTTTTAATAATTTTGGCACGTGGGTCAAAGTTTTTATAAACTCGATGACCAAAACCCATCAGTCTAAAAGGATCATTTTTGTCTTTGGCTTTTGCCATATACTTGTCTGCATCGCCACCATTTATTTGAATTTCTTCAAGCATTTCTAACACCGCTTGATTGGCACCACCGTGAAGTGGGCCCCAAAGTGCAGAAACGCCAGCCGAAATAGAAGCAAATAACCCTGCATGCGAAGAACCAACCATTCGAACCGTAGAAGTCGAACAATTTTGCTCGTGATCAGCGTGCAAAATAAACAATTTGTCTAAGGCGTCAACAACTATTGGATTGGCACTGTATGGACCTGTTGGTAACTCAAACATGAGCCGCATAAAATTTTCAACATAGCCTTTGGTATTGTCATAATAATTGAGTGGGTAGCCCATACTCTTTCGGTAGGTCCAGGTTGCAATTACCAAAAATTTACCCATCGTTTTACAAACGGCCTCGTACATTTCTTTTTCGTTCTCTACATTTACCGACTTTGGATTAAAGGCAGTCAAGGCACTTGTTAACGAAGCCAAAACGCCCATTGGATGCGCTGTTTTTGGAAAACCGTCAATGATATTTTTCATCTCCTCATTGACCAACGTATATTTTCTAATATCGGTTTCAAACTGAATTAGCTGTGATTTGGTTGGTAATTCGCCAAAAATAACCAAAAAAGAAACTTCCAAAAAATCGGCTTTTTCTGCCAAAGCCTCGATAGCATAGCCACGATAACGCAATATTCCTTCTTCGCCGTCCAAAAAGGTAATGGAACTTTGGCACGAACCCGAGTTTTTGTACCCAGGATCAAGCGTTATTGCTCCAGATAATTCTCTCAATTTGTTGATATCAATTCCTATTTCGTTTTCTGAACCTATAATGATAGGAAACTCATATTGGTTGCCTTCAAATTCTAATTTTGCTGTCTTTGACATAGTGATGCTACAAATTTATGTTTGTATAAATTTAGGAACAAAAATAATACAATTAATGAATTATAAAAGTTTTTTGAAAATGTTTTTTATTATAATAATTAATCTAAGCATAAATACTAAATTGAAAAAAAAATAATTATAAAAAGAAGCTCAAAATTATCAAATACAACCAAATCAAAACTGCATCAATGGGCAATTCGCGCTAATATCTTTTTTTACTTAAAATTATTAGGAGCAGTATCTAGAGATTTAAAATATGTTATCTAAAGGGATAGCGAGACCAAACTCTATGTTTCGAGTATTTAATCCTGCATTTGACCGCTGAAGTCCTGCATTTGAATTATGGCGCAAGCTCGGGCGAATATCAAAAGTGATTTTTTTGATTTTTAAAGAAATTCCAAATGAAATTACATCAGAAAAAGCAAATCCTTTTGTCAGTCGTTCGGTATCTGTGTTTGTAATCATTGGGCCAACACTTCCTAAAACATAAATGCTACAAGAATTTGAAATCCATCTTCTTGCTAAAAATCCTATTCCAAAAATATATTCGTGAATGTCTTTTAATTTAGTAAATTCTTCCCTTTTTGTCAAAAAATCAGGTTCATCGGGCTTTATAAAATAGAAATTTTTTAGTTGATGTGTCGCAAAATTTATTTCGGGTTGTATAACAACTTGATATTCCATTTTGTTTGTTCTGTTTATGGTATAATAGCCCTGTAATTTAAAAAAACGGTTGGTATAACTGTAATCTTTGTTTTCAAATGAACCTCCAAAACCATAGCAAAACCCCAAAGAAATGGGATGTTTTGAATCTTGTGCTGTGCCAATTTTGCAAATAAAAAACAATATTAGAAAGGCGTATTTAAACATTATTTGTTTAACTTTATTGATTATTTTCAGGATACAAAACACTCGTTACGTTTTCAAAACTCAAACTTCGATCTTCATTCACAAAATATTTAATCAAGGCTTCGCCCCACATTGCGCCATTATTAAAATCTGCAATAATCCAGCGATGATTTAAGATTTTGCTGCTATTGATGATAAACTTTTTGCCATCAATAGGGTCTTGCCCTGTATAAGGATTGCCATTTGAAGCGCTATTAAAATCAAGTAATTTGTCTTTTATATACGGAATTAGCTTTTCTTGTGCTAAATATTCGCCTGTCGATTGATTCTCAAAATAGGCCTGAGCACGATCATTTTGTGCCAACGAAAAATAATCGGCATCAGCATTTTTTACGAGCATTATATTCAAACTGTCTGTCATTTTCTTGTCTAAATCGTCATAATTTTTTTGTTCAAATTTTACCTGACTGTTCAAAAACATATAGGTAAATAAGTTGGTCAACGCCAACAAAATCACAAGATAAAGCATAAATGATTGTTTCATTTTTTTTATATTTAAAGTTTAATTTCTAAATTATCATAAGCCAAAAATACATTTTCTGGCAAAGTTTTTTGAACTGTTTCATGAAAACCAAAATGATGGCTAATGTGGGTCAAAAAAGTTTTTTTGGGTTGTATTTGCGCCACAAATGCCAAAGCCTCTGCAAGATTAAAGTGTGTAGGGTGCTCCTGAATTCGCAAAGCGTTAATTATCAATATTTCAACCCCTTTTAATTTGTCAACTTCTTCTTTTTCAATCGTTTTTATATCCGTCAAATAAGCAAAATTGTCTATTCGATAACCAAATACTTGCAAACTGCCATGAAAGGCATTTATAGGAATTATTTTTTTGCTTTTTATAAAAAATGGAAAACCGTTCTGAACAATATTGGCTTTTACGGCAGGTGCTCCAGGATATTTATTAACCGTTTCAAAAATATAGTCAAATCTTTTTTTCAAATTTGAAATTACCCGATCGTGAGCAAATATTGGCAGATCGCCCTGCACAAAATTAAAAGGTCTAATATCGTCTAGCCCAGCGGTATGGTCTGCATGCTCGTGGGTAAACAAAACCGCATCAATCTTCTGACAACCCGAAGCCAACATCTGTTGTCTAAAATCTGGCCCGCAATCTATAACAATCGAAAAATCCGCATCATAAATCCAAACAGAAACCCGCAATCGTTTGTCTTTCAAATCATTACTTTTACAAACAGGATGATTGCTTCCAATAACAGGAATTCCTTGTGAGGTGCCAGTGCCTAAAAAGTAGAGTTTCAAGGTTTTTTTTAGCAAAAATAAGATTATTATCAGTAAATAGATAGCTTTTTTGTTAACTTTGCAAAAAAGTTTACCGATATTATAAAATGGAGACCGAAATAAAATTAAAAGGTGATAAAATCATCGAACAAATTCCTTCTATAAAGGACAAAGCCCTTCGCATCAATTTAAACGAAAATATTTATGGTTCGTTTGCCGAAATTGGCGCAGGTCAAGAAACCGTTCGCCATTTTTTTAGATCCGGTGGCTCCTCTGGCACTATCGCAAAAGCAATGTCTGCTTATGACAAAGATTTTTCTGACGCCATTTATGGGCTCGAAGCCGATGGAAGATATGTTACTGAAAGTAGATTAAAACGAATGATATCCTATGAAGTCGAATTAATTGAGCAACGATTGAGCCGCGAAAAACACCCCAACAAAATGTTTTTCAGTTATGCCAATACCGTGGCAACAATCGATTTTGCAAAGCAATTCAAAGGGCATGGATGGGTTGGTATAAGATACCAAATTGAACCAGATGAAGATTATAACGAAATTATTTTGCACTTTAGATTCAAAGAAACAGATGCAAGATTACAACAAGAAACCCTCGGGATTCTGGGCGTAAACCTTATATATGGTGCGTTTTACAAATATAATGACCCAAAAAAATTGTTGCGTTATTTGTATGATCATCTAGACAAAGACCAACTCGAAATAGACACAATCAACTTTTCTGGACCCCGTTTTGCAGATGTTGACAACAGATTAATGAGCCTGCAATTGGTCAAAAATGGTATGACAGATGCCGTAATGTTTGATCCGGCCGGAAACAATATTTTGCCTGCAGCCATACTTTACAAAAAAAATATCCTAACGCTTCGGGGCAGCTTTAGACCGGTGACCAAGGTAAATATGGATATGTATGAAAGATCACTAAAAATGTTTCTGGCAGAAAACAAAGTAGAACAAGAAAACACACTCGTTATTTTTGAAATTACACTTTCAAACCTTCGTTCAGACGGCGAGATTGACGAACGTGATTTTATGGATCGTGCAGAATTGCTTTGCTCGTTAGGGCAAACTGTGATGATCTCAAACTTTCAAGAATACTATAAGGTGGTCGAATATTTTTCAAACTACACCAAAGCCCGTATGGGATTGGCGATGGGCGTCAATAATTTGGTCGATATTTTTGACGAGCAATATTATAGACATTTGAGTGGCGGTATTCTCGAAGCTTTTGGCAAACTTTTTTATCGTGATTTGAAAGTTTTTCTCTACCCGATGGAAGACGAAAACGGAAATGTTATTGACTCACAAAACCTAAAGGTGCACCCTCGAATGAAAGAACTCTACAAATTTTTTGCCTACAACGGAAAAGTAATAGATATTGTTGACTTTGAAAGAGATAATCTCAAAATATTTTCGCGCGAAGTGCTCAAAATGATCAGCTCGGGAACACCAAATTGGGAACATTTGTTGCCAAGTGGTATTGCCGAAATTATCAAGCAACACCAACTTTTTGGCTATGAACCAGCTAATTTTTTAGCCATCGAAGCCACAAAATAACACAAAATATTACAAAGTAGGCAACAACTGCGAGGCGTGAATCTTTGTTTTCACATCGCTAATAACTTCTATAATAAAACCCAACTCGTCGATCACAAAAGTAGTACGATGAATTCCGTCGAACTCGCGGCCCATAAATTTTTTTGGACCCCAAACGCCAAATGCTTCAATCACAGCACGGTTTTCATCGGCCAAAAGCGGGTATTGAAAACCATATTTGGTATGAAACTTTTTTTGCGCCTTTTGGCTATCAGCACTAACACCCAAAAGGGCATAATTTTGTGCCACAAACCTTTCATAATTCAAATTTAGATCACAAGCTTCTGCAGTACAACCTGGCGTGTCAGCTTTTGGATAAAAAAAGACTACTAGCTTTTTGCCCACATAATCCAACAATTTGACACTATTACCATCTTGGTCAAAACCCTCAAACAGAGGTGCTTTTTCCCCTTTTTTTAATATATTCATTTTCTAAAATTTTATGATTAATATGCTAACTTGCCCACGTATCGCATCAATTTTACAATTTTGCCCTTCTTATTTTCGATATAGACGCTAGATCTATTGGCTCTAAATTTTCTTGGATTTGGCAAAATAGCTGCTATGCCAGCCGCCTCACGATTGCTGAGATTTTTAGCACTTTTGCCATACCAAAACTGCGCTGCCGCCTCCACGCCATATACACCGTCGCCCATCTCGATACTATTTAGATACACTTCCATAATCCGTTTTTTGCCCCAAACAAGCTCGATAAGTACCGTAAAATAGGCCTCCAAACCCTTGCGCACATAGCTGCGACCCTGCCACAAAAAGACATTTTTGGCGGTTTGTTGCGATATTGTACTGCCTCCTTTCAACTTTTTGCCCCGATTATTGCTCGCAAAAGCTTTTTGCATAGCCTCAAAATCAAAACCATTATGGTCCAAAAAAGTACCGTCTTCACTAGATATTACGGCTTTTTGCATCGAAATAGAAATCTCGTCGATAGGCACCCAATCATGGCTACAAACGATATCCTGACCAGCCAACTTTTGTTCGACGCACCGCACAAGCATCAGCGGCGTAGCCGGCACAGGCACAAATTTGAATATAATTACTAAAAAAATTGATATTCCAAAAAACCAAATCGCTATTTTTTTTACAAAAACAAGCCCCTTTCTTATCATTTTTTTCTTTTTTTGAAGCACCACACTCCGTTTATCAAAACAGTTGTCCCGCCGCACGCTATATCTTTTTGGATTTTCTGAAAAAGAAAATCCAAAAAGGATGCCGCTGCGTCGGGGCTATGGCAGCACTTCTTAGGTTCTATAAAATACCGCCAAAGCCGTTTCAAAAATAACATTTTTCTTTTAGAAAACAACACAAAAATGCAGACTGTTTTTTGAAAATCGATCTGTCTTTTTGGAAATTATTCCTAAAAAACATCTTGAAAACCCAATTGGTCTGGTTTCGCCCTGATGCAGCGGCATCCTTTTTGTTTTTTTTCTTTTTCAGAAAAAAAACAAAAAGATATAGCGTGCAGCAGGACAGGTGGTGTGGGTGACGGTAGGTGTGCGCCAAAAAAATATCGGAAAAACCTTGCTCGGTTTTGTTTTAAATAAATATCAAAATCAACGTAAGTACGATGCCGGCTGCGGCAAAATACATGCCTTTTTTGAAAATGGAGGAGCTTGGCATGAACATCCAAAATGACGAAATCACAAAAAACAACAACGCAAGTCCAAAAAATAAATTCAAAAAATATAAAGGTTGCTTGGTCGAAGATTTATGAATCTGTGTCAACTTGTCCAAAATTTTTGGCAGTTCTGATTTGGTATAATGCGCCATTCCTGTTTTGGTGTCAAAAGTTCCTTGTTCAAAAAACAAAACGCCATTTTCTTCTTTGTCGATTCTAAATTCGCGCAGACGCAAAGCGCGTCCCAATTGCTCCTTTTTGATGTCGAGAGGTAATTTTTTGTCTATTTTTTGTTCGGTTTTTAAAAAAGAGGTTTCTCTAAAAATCAAAATTACGCCGCTCAAGGCATAAACTGCCATAATTCCAGACAAGAAAAAACCCAAATAACGGTGAATTTCGCGCATTTTGATATTGGTTTTGTTGCTCATAAAGTTGCGATTTTAAGTGATATTTTTGTCTTTATTCAAATTAAAATTCTTGATGATTGCCGCCAATTTTTCTTTTCTATCTTGGGCAGCAGCCTTTGCTTTGGCTTGGGTTTTGTGCAATTTGTCGTTGTGAATTTTGATATTCCTGTCGTTATTTCTTCCCATATTCTTCAAAAAAAAACCAATAATTGTTTGATTATTGGTTTGGATTTCTAATGACAGTTTTTGTCCAAATGTTTTTTGGTGGCTGTTGTCGTACCACTACAATCCAAAATTTGAGCATATCCAGGCACAACACCATTGACTTTGATTTCGCCACGTGTCAAAAACAAATCGCCATCATCATCAGCATCCAAAAAATTTGGAATATTATCGCCATCACTATCATCATTAAACGTGTCGCCATCGTTATTCAAATCTTCATCAGCATTCATCACACCGTCACGGTCGTGATCTCGATAGCGTAGTGCGTGCAAGCCAACCTTGAAAACAATGGGTGTATAAACCGGAATTGAGGCTACATAATTGCTATAATAAGCCAAACCCGAAGGCAAAAACACAATGCCAAGCCCAGAATTGTCAAAAGAAACAGTGCCATCATTTTGAACAAGTTTTGCGCTTGCCGCTTTCAGCAAGGGCACAAACTGTCGATATCCCGAAATCAAAGTTAGCTCACCGGCAGAGGCAGCCGGATATGTGGACCATATTGGGGTACTATTGCTGTCGAATACTTTATTGTTTAGTTTCCAACCTTTATAGGTAGTATAGGTAGAATCTGTTGTGGCAGGATTGCTACCTCCACCTTGATTTAGAATTATATAATACATTTTGTAATCAACTTGATCATCAATTCTACCATCCACTGCATTATACAACCGTAGGTCATTTTTTACAATCTTGTGTTGCAACGGAAACTCTGTATTATCCCAAATAGAAACTTTGGAACCATCAGCTGGCAACGGCAAAATATCTGCATCTATTTGACCATCAATCATTTTCTTCTCTATATAATGCGATTTTAAATATATCGTAATCGAGTCGATATCTTTTGCATATTGCTCTGCATAAGGTCTTATTGCAATAGGTTCTGGTGTTGAAGTTGTTTCCTGACAAGCAAAAACAACAGTTGAAATAATCAATAAAGAGATGTAAAACTTAAATTTGTTCATTTTTATGAAATTTTATGGCCGCAAGATACAATTTTGATTTATTTTTGAACAATATTTTAACTTCGTTTTTAGAAAAACTATGAGAATAGACAAATACCTGTGGTGCGTTCGCTATTATAAAACCAGAAATATGGTGACCGAAGCCTGCAAAAAAAACCATATTTCTGTCAATGGAAATGTAGCAAAACCATCAAAAGAGGTTTTTCCGACTGATAAAATTGTGTTTAGGAAAGACCAAATTACACAAACAATTATCGTTTTAGACATTCCGCAAAATAGGATAGGTGCAAAATTAGTAGATATATATCGAAAAGATGAAACCCCGGCCGAGGTTTTTCAGCATTTAGAACTTTTAAAACTGTCAAAAGAGCATTATAGAAAAACGGGTGATGGCCGACCGACCAAAAAAGACCGCAGAGACATTGAAGATTTTAACGAAGAAGTAATAACAGATTAAAAAATGAAACCAAACATTATATTAAACAACCAAGAAATCGAACACAAAATCACACGAATTGCGTATCAAATTTTTGAAACTTTTGTTGACGAACCTCAGATTGTTATTGCTGGAATTGCCAATAATGGCTTTATTTTTGCTCAAAAAATTGCCCAAAAACTATCCAAAATCTCCAATATCGAGGTGCTTTTGTGTGAAGTCTTTATAGACAAACAAAATCCTACTAATACCATCACGACTTCCTTAAAAACTATTGATTATCAAAACAAAGGTTTGGTTTTGGTAGATGATGTACTCAATTCTGGCACAACGCTTGTTTATGGTGTGCGCCATTTTTTGGCAGTACCTATCAAAAAATTCAAAACTGCTGTATTGGTTGATAGAAACCACAAAAAATACCCTGTTAAAGCAGATTTTAAAGGAATTTCGTTATCGACCTCCTTGTTAGAGCACGTACAAGTTGTGTTTGAAGATCAAAATAGTCGGGCATTTTTGATTTAAAGAAATATTATAACAAATCTTGAATCTCTGTTACAATTTCTGTTGGTGATTTGCCATCGATAGCAACAATTTTTTGGGCGTAATTGTAATAAAATTGCCTTTCAAATAGATGTATTCCAATATATTCCTGAAGCTTATCTTGCGGAATATCAGCAATAATTGGCCTACTTTGTTGCTCGTTTATCAACCTTTCAAAAAGAGTAGCAACATTGGCTTTTAGATAAATCGACACACAGTTTTCATCACCAAAAAGTTCATGATTATTGGCATAACAAGGCGTTCCACCTCCCAAACTCAATATCATAGGTTCTTTTTTTTGAATAATTGATTTGAAAAGCGCACTTTCGAGCCTGCGAAAATAGATTTCGCCTTTGGAACTAAAAATTTCAGAAATTGTTTGATTCTCGTTTTTTTCGATCAAAAAATCCAAATCAAAATGGTTTATATTCAAATTTTTCGCCAAAACTTTTCCGACAGTTGATTTACCACAACCCATATAGCCCAACAAAATGATGATTTTTTTCATATTAACCCACTATAAATTAACGTTTTAAGATCTAAACTCTAAAAAAGGCAAATTTATACTAAAATAGTCTTGAATTTTAAATAATAACACCTTATATTTGCACCCGCATAAAAGAAATAAAAGACTTGATAGCTCAGTCGGTAGAGCACATCACTTTTAATGATGGGGTCCTGGGTTCGAGCCCCAGTCAGGTCACAAAAGTCGAGCACAGCTTGGCTTTTTTGCTTTAAAGTCATCGGCCACGTGGAGAAACGGTAGACTTGCCAGTTTGAGGGACTGGTGCTCGAAAGGGCGTGCGGGTTCAAATCCCGCCGTGGTCACATCATATAACCATTTGATTATCAAATGGTTATTTTTTTTCAACCATTTGACACAACTCCGTTTCAAACATTTATTCCAACTACAAATTATCAATATCACTTTCCTATTTCTTTTTTTGGCGCACACTATCCGTTTATCACACCACCTGTCCCGCCGCACGCTATATCTTTTTGGGTTTTCTGAAAAAGAAAACCCAAAAAGGATGCCGCTACGTCGGGGCGAGTTTACAACAATATTTTTCTAAAGACCTCTGCCCAAAATTAATCCAAATCTAATGCTATAACATCTTGATTTCCAACAATCAAATGCCATGTTTTGAGCCCAATTTTAGCAGCAGCCGCAATATTTTGTTCGTTGTCATCAACAAACAAAGTACCGTTTATATCCAAATTATTTTCGTTAATCACAAATTCAAATGCAGCTTTTTCAGGTTTTCTGTGTTGCATTTCAAAGGAAAAATATACTTTTTCAAAACAATTGTAAAAGTCCGTTACAAATTTTGCACCCGCTTTTTTCTCAAAATATTCGATATGAATTGCATCCGTGTTACTCAACAAAAATAACTTGTGCGTTTGTGCAATTTTTTTCAAAAAATCCAATCTGTATATAGGAAATTCGCCAATAATTGTATTCCAAGCAGCTTTAATTTGTGCTACATTTGCTTTCGGAATTTGTTGCTGAATTCCACACAAAAAAGCATTTTCACTGATTTTTCCAATTTCAAAATCTTGATTCAATTTTTCAAAATGATCGTCAAAATGAAATAAACCCAATTCTCGAAAAGCGAATTTGGTTTTTTCTTTTTCTAAATTGATAAAAACATCTCCCAAATCAAAAATAATCGTGTTAATCATTATTGTAATAGGTGAAAAGTTCATCATCAAA
This sequence comes from Bacteroidota bacterium, assembly GCA_031384845.1. GTDB lineage: Bacteria > Bacteroidota > Bacteroidia > Flavobacteriales > Flavobacteriaceae > Flavobacterium. The sequence continues at coordinate 13,774 of JANNBA010000140.1, read as the reverse complement.
AACCATCTTTTTTTGAGGGGGATGTGCTACAAACACGGGTTGTTTTATACCACTCTCAAGCTGTATATTGCCGACAAAAACCCTTGCTTCATCCCAAATATTAGCATCAATAAAGGTTTGTAAGGTTTGCAATCCACCTTCAACAATCACAGATTGAATATTATTTTGAAATAAAAAAGCAGCGATTTGAATAGCAATATCTTGTTCAAAATCGATTTCGTTTTTGGTTATTACAAGTGTTTCAGCTTGATTGTCAAAAACAAAACTGCTTCTTGGCAGCCTATTATTTTGATCCAAAACAATCCTAATTGGGTTTTTTCCATCAGCATCTCTAGTAGTCAATGTTGGATTGTCTATCAATACGGTTTGTGTACCTACCAAAATGGCTTGCTCTTGCGAACGCCAATAATGCACCAACTGACGCGAATATATATTGGAAATCCAAATTGGTTTTCGATCCAAATTCAAATCTTGAATTGGAGCCAAAAAACCATCTTGCGATGCCGCCCATTTTAATATTACATAAGGTCGTTTTTTATTAAAAAATGTAAAAAATCGCTTGTTTAATGCCAAACATTCCTTTTCAAGAACACCAACGGTAACTTTTCTTTCGTTTTCGAGCAACTTCTTCAATCCATTGCCAGAAACTTTTGGATTGCAGTCGAGGGTGCCAATAACAATTCTTGGAATCTGATATTTTATAACCAAATCTACACAAGGCGGCGTTTTGCCATAGTGAGAACAAGGTTCTAAACTGACATATAAAGTAGATTTTGACAAAAGTGTTTTGTCTTTTACGGTATTTATGGCATTCACTTCGGCATGATTTCCGCCAAAAGCCGAAGTATATCCTTCGCCAATGATCTGATTTTCAAACACAACTACGGCTCCAACAGCTGGATTTGGCATGGCAGAGGGCAGTGCGTTTTGAGCCAATTCAAGGCAACGATTCATATATTTTTGATCCGAATTCATGTTGCAAAATTAATCTAAAATTCATTAAATTTGCAGCTAGAAATGCAAAATAATCCCAATTTATTAATTGTCTAAAAATGTTACAGATTCGTCAAATATCACCCAAAGATAATCCCGAGGTGGCCTCAATTGTTCGAACAGTTTTGATGGAAATGGGCGCCCCAAAGGTTGGGACAGCTTATGCTGATCCAAATCTTGATTTGCTTTTTGAGACTTATAATGTGCCAAAATCAGTTTATTTTGTAATCGAAGAAAACGACGAAATTATTGGTGGTGCCGGAATTGCACAGCTTGAAAATGAAACAAAAAATATTTGCGAACTTCAAAAAATGTATTTGTTGCCAAAGGCTAGAGGTCGGGGCTTGGCCACCACACTGATGGAAATGTGTTTGAAAAACGCCCACGATTTTGGTTTTGAAAGTTGCTACATCGAAACAATGCCTTATATGAAAGATGCCCAAAAATTGTATCTCAAGTTTGGTTTTTATTATTTGTCCGAACCAATGGGAAACACCGGTCACAATTCTTGCCCAGTATGGATGCTACTGCCTTTAAACCCATAAAATGACCATCAAAACCATAAAATTGTTTTTTGACAATCGTCTCAAATTAGCTTATGATCAAGCCGAAATTGAAGCTATGTTTTATATTATATTGGAGAAAATTCATAATTTGAAACGAATAGATTTGGCTTTAATAACTGATTATGAAATTCCCGAACTTCAATTTTCTGAATGGAATTTGATTATAGATAAACTATTAACCCACCAACCACTACAATATATTTTGGGATCTACATACTTTTTTGGTCTCGAATTGATGGTTAATCCTGCTGTTTTGATTCCGCGTCCAGAAACCGAAGAATTGGTAGATTGGGTTTTGAGTGAAAATAATCAAAAGTCCAATTTGAAAATCTTGGACATTGGTACCGGTAGTGGTTGTATCGCTATTGCTTTGGCCAAAAATTTGGTAAACGCCGATGTTTTTGCCATTGATGTTTCAAAAGAAGCTCTAAATGTCGCACAACAAAACGCAATTAATAATGGGGTTTCTATTCATTTTATCAATGCTGATATTCTTGATATCGACACATTAGATGGATGTTTTGACATCATAATTTCAAATCCTCCTTATGTTAGAGATGCTGAAAAAAAAGGAATGCAACGCAACGTACTCGACTATGAGCCTCATCTAGCTTTGTTTGTTCCAGAGCATCAAACTTTGATTTTTTATGAAAAGATTGCGGCTCTTGCAAAACAATATCTATGTCAAAATGGGACATTGTTTTTTGAAATCAACCAGTATTTGGCTTCAGAAAACATCAAAATTTTAGAAAATTTGAATTTCAAATCGATTCATTTACGACAAGATGTTCACAAGAACGACAGAATGATTATGGCTAAATTATAGTAATTATGACTATCGCATTTCTATTTTAATATTATATTTTTTTTAACAGCTTGATATTCAATATATAAATTATTTTTGTATATTTGCATCGCAGAAATTTTATGGTGTGACAGGTCATAAAGAAAATCAGTATATGTTAAAAAAATGGCTTTTTTATTCGAGTTTGGCAGCACTTGTTGTATTTATAAGTTCTGGTTTTATAGTTTTTCAAAATAATCATATTGGACTTTTCGAGTCCAAAAAACATCAAATTCAAGACAATCCATCCAATCAAATAAGTTATTATAAAATTGAAATTCCATTTACCGGAAAATCATTTATTGGTTTCAAAGAAGCAATTGGACTCAAAGAATCTCAAGGTAAATACAAGTCTATCAATGCGTTAGGATATATGGGGAAATACCAGTTTGGTACTTCTACATTGGCTACTATTGGAATCACAGATTCTTTGGCTTTTTTGAATAACCCCAAATTACAAGAAAAGGCTTTCAAAATTTTACTTTCAAAAAACAAATCAGCACTCAAACCTGAAATCAAAAAGTATGTTGGCAAAACGATAAAGGGTGTACAAATTACAGAGTCGGGAATTTTGGCTGCAGCACATCTTGGAGGAGCAGGGTCTGTAAAAAAATACCTCAAGAGTCACGGTCATATTGATTTAAAAGACAGTTTTGGCACTTCAATAACTTCCTATTTGAAAAAATTTGCTGGATACGACACTTCAATTATCAAAGCAAATAAACACGCTAAAATTTTATAAAAATTTTTACATCTTGTGGATAATAAAAATTGTTGGTCTGTTGTGCAAATCAATTTTTTCGTTTTTCCATTCAGAAACGCGTTTGGTTTTGATATATTCAGTCGGTAGTGTAATATCAGTTGCCACACACAAAAAAGTTGCGGGTTGTAAGGCTTGCAAAATCCCTTCGAGCATTTTATTGTTTCTAAACGGAGTTTCTATAAAAATTTGTGATTGATTTTTATCAACCGATAATTTTTCTAATGCTTTGATTGCTAACTTTTTATCAGAATTTTCGATAGGCAAATATCCATTAAAAGCAAAATTTTGACCATTCATGCCAGATGACATCATCGCTAATAATATAGATGAAGGTCCAACTAATGGCACTACCTGTATCCCTTTTTCGTGGGCCAGTTTTATAATTACTGCTCCAGGATCTGCAATTCCGGGACATCCAGCCTCGCTCATTAATCCAATATTTTGCCCTTCTAAACAAGGTTGAATCATTTTTTTGTGATCTACAATTTCAGTATGTTTGTTTAATAACGAGATAATCAAGTTGGCTTGCACTTTTTGGGGCGCAACTGTTTTGATACTTTTTCGAGCGGTTTTTTCATTTTCAACAATATAATAATCGATAAATAAAATTGCTCTGTTGATAAACTGAGGTAAAACGTCTTGTGAATCACATTCGCCAAGTGTTGTTGGAATCAAATATAACTTTCCGAAATTAGATGTTTTTTGTAACAATTGAAATGTATTTTGAAGTATAATTATTTTGAATTCAATTTTTTTGCAATCTTATCGCAGGCTTCGTCGAGCATTTTGAAAACTATTTCAAAACCGTTTTCTAATCCAAAATACGGGTCGGGTACGTCCACATTCTCCTCTGGAAAAAGAACATCCATAATCAAAGATACTTTTTTGCGTTCGGCATCATTGTCTGCAAGTGTGAGTACATTTTTCAAATTGGTTTGATCCATTACAAAAATAATATCATATTTTTGAAAATCTGTTTTACAAAATTGCTTTGCTCTTTTGGCAGAAATGTCGATTTTATACTTTTTGGCTACTGCTATTGATCTTGGGTCGGCGGGTCTGCCGATATGGTAATCACTTGTTCCTGCAGATTCTATTTTGAATTGATTTTTCGAAAGCTTGTCAGCCAATATTCCTTCAGCCAATGGCGAACGGCAGATATTGCCCAAACAAACCATAAGCACATTCGTTGTCATTAGAGTGACAATTTTTTGTGAATATCTTCAACAAATTTTTTGAATTGTTTGTCTGTTGATACCAAATTATCCACTGTTTTGCATGCGTGAAGGACGGTAGCATGATCACGATCACCTATTTGAGACCCAATATTGGCCAATGAAGATTTTGTAAATTTCTTTGCAAAAAACATTGCCAATTGCCTTGCTTGCACAACGTGACGCTTGCGTGTTTTGGATTGCAGGGTCACCAAATCAAGTTGGAAATAGTCTGAAACCACTTTTTGTATATAGTCGATAGAAATTTCGCGTTTTACATTTTTTACAAATTTTTCTACAACTTGTCTGGCCAAATCAAGTGTAACTTCTTTTTTGTTAAACGAAGATTGCGCAATCAGTGATATAATAGCACCTTCTAACTCGCGCACATTAGACTTGATATTACGTGCCACATATTCGATAATCTCTTCGGGCATATCTACACCATCACGATATAAAATATTTTTTAGAATCGAAATTCGGGTTTCATAATCAGGCTGGTGCAACTCTGCAGACAAACCCCATTTGAACCTAGACAACAATCGCTGTTCAATATCTTGCATATCAACAGGTGCTTTATCTGAAGTCAAAATAACCTGTTTGCCATTTTGGTGCAAATAGTTGAAAATATGAAAAAACACGTCTTGTGTACCGGTTTTGCCAGACAAAAACTGAACGTCATCGATAATTAATACATCGATAAGTTGGTAAAAATGTATAAAATCATTTCGATTGTTCTTTTTTACAGCATCAATAAATTGTTGCATAAAAACTTCGGCAGAAATATACAAAACTGTTTTCTCGGGATATTTGTCTTTTATTTCGACACCAATAGCATGCGCCAAGTGCGTTTTTCCCAATCCTACTCCTCCAAAAATCAATAATGGATTGAAAGAGGTACCGCCAGGCTTGTTGGCTACTGCCATCCCAGCAGATCGAGCCAGCCTATTAGAGTCGCCTTCTAAAAAGTTATCAAAACTATAATTTGCATTAAGTTGTGATTCGATTTTCAGATTTCTAATTCCTGGAATCACAAATGGATTTTTGAGCTCGGGGTTCAAATTTTTGAAAGGCGCATCTACTTCTTGCGATTTCATTGGGGCACGATGGGCACTTGGCAACTGCTCCATAAAGGGCTGCTTGTTGCCATAGGTGTTTTCCATTTTTATTTTATAAAGCAATTTTGCATTTTTGCCGAGCTCTTTTGTCAATGCTACTTTCAATAATTTGACATAATGCTCTTCTAACCATTCATAAAAAAATTTGCTTGGCACTTGAATGTAAAGTGCATTATCAGTTAATTCAACAGATTTTATCGGTTCAAACCAGGTTTTAAATGCCTGATCCTGGATGTTGTCTTTGATAAATGCGAGACAATTTTCCCATACTGATTGAGCCGTTCTGTTCATTTTTTGTTTAAATTATTATGATTATCAAGGTGTTATCTTACAAAAAAACAATTGTTAAAATCATTATTTTGTAGCCAACAAATATGTGAACAATTTTCGTTAAAAAAAAATAAATTTACTATTGATTATTAATTAAAAAAGTTGTAAGGAGATGAAATTTATAGATTTTTTTAATTATTTTTATCAAAAAAATCAATGTTAGAAGACCTACAACAAATTCGAGTTCGATATTCCGAAACAGATCAAATGGGCGTTGTTTATCACGGAAATTATGTGCCATATTTTGAAATTGGACGAGTAGAATGGCTGAGAAACAAAGGGATTTCGTACAAATCTATGGAAGAATCCGGAATTGCTTTGCCAATTGTATCCATGACCCTAAATTATAAAAAGCCTGCCAGATATGATGACCTTCTGACCGTTAAAACCCGTTTCAAAAGCTATTCGGGCGTAAAGATAGAATTTGATTGCGAAATATGGAGCCAAGAAAGTGAATTGTTAACAACTGCGCATTTTATTTTGGTTTTTGTGGATTTAAAAAACGGAAAACCCGTTCTGCCTCCAGATTATATTTTGAAATTAATAAAGGAATTGCCCTTATAATTTTTTGAGTTGAATTTCAAAAAAAGGTTCAAAAATTTCAATTAATAATGAAGCTTCATTTTTGCCAATTGCAATTATTATTTTGCAACTCAAATTGGTAGATTGAGATACAATTTGCCATTTTTTTTCTTTCAGAATTCGCATTATTAAACTCAAATTTGAGTATTCAAAATTAATTTCATATTCAATTTTGATATTTTTTTCGATGATTTCGGCGGTTTCCAAACTCAATTTCGCAGTTGTTTTATATGCAGAAATCAATCCACCAACTCCCAATTTTGTGCCTCCAAAATACCGAACCACAACTATCAATATTTCGGTCAGCCCAAAAGATTGAATTTGACCAAAGATGGGCAATCCTGCGCTATTATTGGGTTCGCCATCATCATTGGCACGATGTTGAAGCTGCTCTGTTCCGATTTGATAGGCGTAACAAAAATGTTTTGCAGTTTGATGTTGCTTTTTGACCAATTCGAGGGCTGTTTTTACTTGTGTTTCACTCGAAACCGGAAAGCAATAGCCAAAAAATTTACTGTTTTTTTCTTTAAAAAGTACTTCTACCGTAGGAAATGCAATGGTTTTATAGCTTTCGTTTGAAGATATCGGGCTGTTATTTGATTTTTGTTTTTTCAAATTATATCCCTTGAATTTTTCGCGCTACTATAATATAGGTGTCATAAGCGTATGTTTTTCTGTCAATGGTTTGCAAAATTTCAAAACCATGAAGCCGCAAAAAAAGCTGTATTTCGTTGATTGTAAAAACACGAACTGTAGATTCGTCTTCAAAAAAAACGGCTCTTTTTTGATTTTCGATTGTAAAATATTGCGCTTTCCATCGGACTAAAAAATTATCTTTCGCCTCCAATTCCCAATTGCTTTCTCGCAAATAATTGATTCCATCAAAACTCGCTTGGTGTATTACATTTTTGTTTTCGGTAAAAAAAGGCACAAATCTATTGGCATCAACAATATCAAAAATGAGCATCCCATTGTTGTTCAAGTTTTTGTGAATAGATTGAAAAGCATTATTAACATCTTGATTTGAAAGCAAATAGCTACTACTTCTCCCAGTAATGATTATGGCATCAACCTTTTTTTTGAGTTCAAAATCACGCATATCTGCATGAATGAAAGTGGTTTCTGGATTTCGGTTTTGTGCAATTAATATCATACTCTGACTAAAATCTAACCCATAATATTCAAATTGATTTTCCCAAAATCTTTTGGCCAAATTGCCCGTACCACTACCAATTTCTAAAACAGATTGGCATTTATATTGTTTGATTAAATCAAAATAAGAGCTAAACTCTTGGTCATAATCTATAAAACTTTGATACATTGCATCATAAATCGCCGCCATCTTGCCTTCATATAAATTTGCCATTTTATAAAATTTTAGTCTAATAATTTGATTTCAAACATTTTACCCCAATTTTTTCCGGTTACAAATATGGTTTTTGTTTTTGGATTATACGCAATTCCGTTCAAAACTTCTGCTGTTTGATTTTTGACCAATTTTCTCAATTTTGACAAATCCAAAATATGAATTACATCGCCCGTTTTTGGATCAACTACTGCAATCGCATCTTTCTGCCAAATATTACAAAAAATTTGCCCGTTGATCCATTCCAATTCATTAACACTTTTGATTTTGTCGCTTCCGGCATATACATTAATATAATCGATCATTTTTTGTGTTTTTGGATTCATTTTCCAAATTTTTTCGGTACCATCGCTTTGATAAATAAAAGTGCCATCGTTTGTAAGGCCCCAACCTTCAATTTTTTTGTCAAACTCAAAAGTTTTTTCTAATTTCATTGTTTTGATATTGTACAAAAATCCAGTCATTTCTTTCCAAGTCAATTGAAAAATTTGATTATTGATAAACGTAATTCCTTCGCCGAAATATTGCTTTTTTAAATCAATTTTTTGAATAATTTTTCCTGTTTTAAAATCGGTTTTCAACAATTTTGAAACTTCATATTGTCCTGTTCCTTCATACAAAATATCTCCATAAAACTCTAACCCCTCTGTAAAAGAGGTAGTGTCGTGCGGATAGTTATTCACGATGGCAAATGTCTTCAATTTTGGAGTTACCGAAGACACGATTTCAACCCGCTTCAAAAGTTCTTGTGGCTCTTTTTCGCCCCCAAAAAAAACTTCAATTTTGATGTTTTGATAACCCAATTTTTGATTTTTCAAATCGATTGAAATGTTTTTTTCATTTTTTTGCGAAAGCATTTTTTGGTCATTAATTGTTACAACCAAACTGTCAATTTTTTGGTGTTGTGTGTTCAAAACAGCAATTTGAAGGGTATCGGACTTGAAATATTGCGGTTTAAAAGTTGTTTCGTTTATTGCAAAATAATTTTCGACAACTTTGTTACAACTATTATACATTAATATAAAAACAGATAAAATAATGATTGTTAAAATGTTAGGTTTTTTCATATTCAATATTGATATTTTTTTAGGTCAATTTTGAGTTATTTTTGAAATTGACTTTGCAAAAATACAAAAAGTTTGTATATTTGCAACGGCAAGTCCTACACGACCAGCTCCTGCAGACTCCCCCAGGGTGGGAACGCAGCAAGGGTACGTGGTTGAGCGGTGCGATGTAGGTCGCTTGCCATCTTTTTTTGAAATCTTCCCTAAATGGAAGATTTTTTTTGTGCTTTTTTTTTCGCCCAAAAACACAAAAAAATAATGTATTTTTGTTTCAAAAATTATTAAGATGCAACCACAAATTCCATATATACCCGTTCATAAAGTAAGAATCGTAACCGCAGCCTCGCTCTTTGACGGACATGATGCCGCCATCAATATCATGCGCCGCATCATACAAGCTACAGGTGTCGAAGTAATTCATTTGGGGCATGATCGTAGCGTTGACGAGGTAGTAAACACCGCTATTCAAGAAGATGCCAATGCTATCGCAATGACCTCATATCAAGGTGGTCACAACGAATATTTCAAATATATGTATGATTTGTTGGTTGAAAAAGGTGCCAGTCATATCAAAATTTTTGGCGGTGGTGGCGGCGTGATTTTGCCTTCAGAAATTCAGGATTTAGAAGCTTATGGCATCACCAAAATTTATGCTCCAGACGATGGCCGCGCCATGGGATTGCAGGGAATGATTAATGATTTGGTTCAAAAATCTGATTTTCAAACACCATCAATTGACAATAAACAAGACCTAAAACATCTTTTGAAAGCCAAAGATGTCAATACAATTGCAAGATTAATTTCGCTTGCCGAAAACAATCCAAACGATTTTCATCAGATTTTTGATGCTCTTTCTACGACAAATTCAACCCAAAATAAAACACCCGTTTTGGGAATTACCGGCACGGGTGGCTCTGGAAAATCGTCGTTGGTAGATGAATTGGTTAGGCGATTTTTGATCGATTTTCCAGAAAAAACTATTGGATTAATCTCTGTCGATCCGTCCAAACGAAAAACCGGCGGTGCCCTCTTGGGCGATCGTATTAGAATGAATGCCATCAACAATCCGAGGGTTTATATGCGTTCTTTGGCCACAAGACAATCCAATTTGGCATTGTCAAAATATGTATCCGAAGCCATTTTGGTACTCAAAGCAGCCCATTATGATCTCATTATTCTCGAAACTTCCGGAATTGGACAGTCTGACACCGAAATTATGGATCATTCTGATGTTTCTTTGTATGTGATGACGCCAGAGTTTGGTGCCGCTACTCAATTAGAAAAAATTGATATGTTAGACTTTGCAGATTTGGTAGCACTCAACAAATTTGACAAACGTGGCGCACTCGATGCGATTAGAGATGTCAAGAAACAATACCAACGCAACCACAATTTGTGGGACAAAAACCCAGACGAAATGCCTATTTTTGGTACAATTGCCTCACAATTTAACGACCCAGGCATGAACACTTTGTACAAAGCAATAATGGATAAAGTGGTACAAAAAACAGCTGCGAACCTCCAATCGACTTTCGAAATTTCTAAAGAAATGAGCGAAAAAATATATGTGATTCCACCACATCGCATACGATATTTGTCTGAAATTGTAGAAAATAACCAAAAATACGACCAAAATGTGCAACAGCAAGTTGCGGTGGCTCAAAAACTTTTTGGTGTTTTTAAAACCATTGAAAGTGTAACTTCTAAAGTGCCAAAATTGACAAAATCTGGTATCGAATTAGGAGCAACAACACTTGAATATACAGAGAAAACAAATTTTTTGTCGCTGCTATTGCAAGAATTTGATCGTGTCAAAATGGATTTGGACCCACACAATTGGGAAATTATTCTAAATTGGGAAGAAAAATGCCAACGCTACAAAAACCCAACATACAGTTTTAAAGTTCGAGACAAAGAAATTAAAATTGCCACCCACACCCAAAGTTTATCACAATCCCAAATACCAAAAATTGCCTTGCCAAAAATAGAAGCATGGGGCGAAATTTTGGGTTGGAATCTTCAAGAAAACGTGCCTGGAGCCTTTCCGTTCACCGCCGGATTATACCCATTTAAGCGCGAAGGCGAAGACCCGTCACGAATGTTTGCCGGCGAAGGCGGCCCCGAGCGCACCAACAAGCGCTTTCACTATGTAAGTGCAGGGCTACCCGCCAAAAGATTGTCAACCGCTTTTGATAGTGTCACTTTGTATGGAAATGATCCCGACTTGCGCCCTGATATTTATGGCAAAATTGGAAATGCTGGCGTATCAATTTGCTGTTTGGACGATGCCAAAAAACTATATTCGGGCTTCGATTTGATGCACCAAACAACCTCTGTTTCCATGACCATCAATGGCCCTGCCCCTATGCTTTTGGGCTTTTTTTTGAACGCTGCCATAGACCAACAGTGCGAATTGTATATCAAAAAACACCAATTAGAAAAGCAAGTCGAACAAAAACTTTTTGAAATTTATGACCAAAACCAAATAGAAAGACCACGCTACAACGCAGATCATTTGCCCGAAGGCAACAACGGATTGGGGCTGCTCCTTTTAGGAATTACGGGTGACCAAGTATTGCCAGCAGATATTTATAACCAAATCAAAATCAATACCTTAACCCTAGTGCGAGGCACGGTTCAAGCAGATATTCTCAAAGAAGACCAAGCCCAAAACACCTGCATTTTTTCGACAGAATTTGCACTAAGACTCATGGGCGATGTGCAAGAATATTTTATACAAAACAATATCCGAAACTTTTATTCGGTATCTATCTCGGGCTACCACATTGCCGAAGCCGGAGCCAATCCAATCACACAACTCGCTTTTACGCTATCAAACGGATTTACCTATATCGAATATTATTTGAGCCGCGGCATGAATATCGACGATTTTGGACCCAATTTGTCCTTCTTTTTTTCAAACGGAATCGATCCAGAATATGCCGTGATTGGTCGCGTAGCACGCAAAATTTGGGCCAAAGCACTCAAGCACAAATATGGTGCCAATGCAAGAGCACAAATGCTCAAATACCACATTCAAACCTCGGGTAGGTCACTTCACGCACAAGAAATCGATTTCAACGACATTAGAACAACCCTGCAAGCACTGTATGCCATAAACGATAATTGCAACTCGCTGCATACCAATGCTTATGACGAAGCCATCACCACACCAACCGAAGAATCTGTGCGCCGCGCCATGGCTATACAACTGATTATCAACAAAGAATTGGGGCTATCCAAAAACGAAAACCCGATACAAGGCGCCTATATCATCGACGAATTGACAGACCTGGTCGAAAAAGCCGTCATGCAAGAATTTGACCGAATCACAGAACGAGGCGGCGTGCTTGGCGCGATGGAAACCATGTACCAACGCAGCAAAATTCAAGAAGAAAGCCTCTATTATGAAACCCTAAAACACACCGGCGAATTTCCAATCATTGGCGTAAACACCTTTTTGAGCAGCAAAGGATCGCCCACAATCATTCCAGCCGAAGTGATTAGAGCCACCGAAATCGAAAAAAAATACCAAATCAAAATGCTCCAAAATCTACAACAAGCACAAGCCCAAAACGTACCACAACAACTCAAAAACCTACAAGAAGCCGCCATCAAAAACCAAAATATTTTTGAACATCTCATGCAAGCCACCAAAATTTGCACCCTCGGGCAGCTCACCTCCGCCCTATTTGAAGTAGGCGGACAGTACCGCCGCAATATGTAGTTTTTTTTTGCGCACACCAACCGTCATCCACCCTACCCGTCCCGCTGCACGCTATATCTTTTTGGATTTTCTGAAAAAGAAAATCCAAAAAGGATGCCGCTACATCGGGGCGAATTGAGACTTTTTGGGTTTTTGAGAGGTTATTTGTTATAGCGCCAGATGAAACGCACCCAAAACCCATTAGACAGCATCAAAGCAGAAAAAAATGAAAAATGATCAAATAATTTTAAAAAAAGTATATGTTTGTAGTAATAAATGCAACAAACTTTAGCAAAACTACCCGATAATAGATGTAATTGCGAAGATTGTTGCGGGTGTTTACAAGTTGTGCGTCAGTTTCGAGCGACTGAAAGCCGAAAGAAAAAATCTAAAAGAAAAAGAAAAATATTTTTTAAAAAATGAACATAAAAATAGAAACCGAAAGACTAATTTTAAGAGAATTAATTCAAAGCGATGAAAATGGAATATTTGAGTTAGATAGTAATCCAGCCGTTCATACTTATTTAGGAAATAAACCAATAACAGAAATAGAAGAAGCAAGAAAATACATTGAAATATTAAATCAACAATATTTAGAAAACGGAATTGGACGTTGGGCAGTAATTGATAAATTTACAGAAGAATTTATTGGTTGGTCAGGAATTAAACTTATAAAAGAGCCAATGAATAATCATAATAATTTTTATGAAATTGGTTATAGATTAATAGAAAAACATTGGGGAAAAGGAATTGCAACTGAAACAACTTTTGCGTTATTAGAATATGCGTTTGAAAATTTAAAGACTGAAAAGATTTATGCAATTTGTGAGATTGAAAATCTTGGCTCAAAAAACGTTTTACTAAAAACTGGTTTAAAACTAATTGAAACTTTCGATTACAATGGAACTGAATGTAATTGGTTTGAAATAAGCAAAAATGAATGGATTGAATTAAAACAAAAGAAATTAATAAACAACTAAAAAGAAAAAACAACGAACACACAAAAGCCTGATTTTCGTTAGGCTAGAAAAGCCAACAATGAAACTCCGGTTGAACGGAACCGTCAATTTTGTCACCCTAGAGGGTTATCGTAAAGTTTTGTAGCCTTTTCAAAGTGGTTATTGCGCCTTTTTTTTTGAATATCTTTATGGGCACGCATTTAAAATCCGCAAGATCAAATTGAATAAACAAACCTCAAAGAGGTTACATATTTATAGCAAAAAATATT
>JANNBA010000135.1:0-13354 GCA_031384845.1 Bacteroidota bacterium | reverse complement strand
AGAAATACGTATTTTTTAAAAAATAATTTGTGGAAATTGCGTTTGAATTTGTTTGATTTTATCGCTAATTTTTTTATTAAAAATATGACTTTCAGCACTTTCTATCTTAATGATTTTGTGCAAGCGCATTTTTTGAATATCTTCAACCTCCTTCATCATCAAAACTGCTTCGTTTGAAAAATTACTCAAAACCAATTGTTCCCAAATATATTGTATCGCAAATTTATTGGGATGAAGCATATCATCATCAAAAAAACGGTAATCTCGCAAATCGTCCATCATGATTTCAAAACTCGGAAAATAAACCGTGTTTTGGGCTTTTTTGTACGTGATTTCAAAAACAGCCGACAACAAATTGGCTTTACTCACGTTATTTTCTACAAACCCATCTTTTAGATGTCGAACCGGCGAAACCGTAAAAATGAGCTGCGCGTTTGGGTTGATAGAGCGCAGCAATTCAATCGTATTTTGAATTGATGAAGTTATAATTTGGCTCGAAAGCAACTCTTTCGAAAACTGATTTTGGGGTATTTTATGACAATTTGCAACAATTTTTTGACGATCTAAATTCCTATAAACCCATGATGAGCCATAGGTTATCATAAAATGTGTCCCTTTTTTAAATTCTACAAAAGAACGGTCAAGCATCAAATTCAAGTTGAAAAGCAATTCTGATTTTGAAAAACTACTCAATCGAGAATGCACCTCAAAACAATGCCAAAGTTGGTTGTGAAAAACCAAATCATTTTCGTCAAAATAAGCACGATTGACAATTCTAAAAACAAGCTTCTCAATCGAAATTGGGTTGAAAATAATTCCAAACGGATTTATCAAATGATCCAATTTGAAATAGTCCAATTTTGTAGCCATATTTTCAACAAAACAAGATCCAATGCCAACAATTTTTGAATTATAATCAATCAAATTGGTGTTTTTTGGAATAGTAATTGGTGTTCTGAAATTCATTTTTTGATTTTAAAACCATTAAAATCAAATGTAAACAAAATCAATTATATAGCAAAAAATATCGTTAAAATAAATCAATTTTTTATCATTTTTTGTATTTTTGCAAAATGATTATGCAATGGCAAAAAAATTAATTTCATTCAATTGGGCAATCAAACAACTTTTGAGAAACAAAGCCAATTTTGTTGTACTCGAAGGTTTTTTGAGCGAATTATTATTTGATAAAATTAAAGAATTGAGAACAGAAATACAGCGCTAATCATCAAGCTATTTAATGAATAATTCAACAAAAAGTGAGTCAAATCAATAAACTAAAAATCCTAAACGACCCCATTTATGGATTTATCACCCTGCCCGAAAATTTGATTTTTGATTTGATTCAACATCCTTATTTTCAGCGATTGAGGCGCATTTCGCAAATGGGATTGTCCTATTTGGTGTACCCCGGAGCGCATCACACAAGGTTTCAGCATGCAATCGGCTGTTTGCACCTGATGCAAAAAGCAATTGAAGTAATCCGTTTCAAAGGCACCGAAATTTCAAAAGAGGAAGAGCGCGCCTTGTATATCGCTATTTTGTTGCACGATATAGGTCATGGTCCATTTTCGCACGCTATGGAGCATAGTATTGTAGAAAACGTCAACCACGAAAATATTTCGCTATTGTTGATGAACCAATTAAATATGGAATTTGAAGGACAACTTGATTTGGCAATTACCATTTTTAAAGAAGAATACCACCGCAAATTTATGCTACAACTTGTTTCAAGTCAGCTCGATATTGATCGATTGGATTATCTCAAACGAGACAGCTTTTTTTCAGGAGTGGCAGAGGGCAACATCAATTCAGACCGCTTGATTCAGATGATGAATGTAGTAAACGATGTGTTGGTGATTGAAGAAAAAGGAATTTATTCTGTCGAAAAATTTATCATGACCAGGCGGCTGATGTATTGGCAGGTTTATTTTCATAAAACCAGCTTGGTAGCCGAGTTGATACTTACAAAAATTTTAAAACGTGCACGCTATCTTGTCAAAAAACAAGTTGAAATCAACTGTAGTTCGGGCCTGCTTTTTTTTATTAAAAACACCATAAACATTGATAATTTTGACATTCAAACTCTTGATAAATTTTCGCAGTTAGACGATTTTGACATCATGAGTGCTATCAAAGAATGGCAATTTCATAATGATTTTGTATTGCAAAATTTGAGTAAGATGATTCTCAATCGTGATTTATTAAAAATAAAAATGAGCTCTAAAAACGAGTTCAAACCATTTGTAAAAAACCAAATCATTATATTTGCAAAACAACAAAACATTACAATTGCTGAAGCCAAAAATTTTGTTTTTGAAGGCAAAATAACCAATCAAGCTTACAATTTGAAGGCAGAACCCATTAGAATTTTGAACAAGGACAAAAGTATTCATGACGTCGTTTTGGCATCAGATCAGTTGCATGCCGCTACATTAACCAAGAAAGTTGTAAAATATTATTGTTGTTTTCCAAAAGTCGTTGTCAAAAATTAGTGTTTAAATGCTAATTTTTATATTTTTGTCAAAATGAAATTTACAGCACAACAAATAGCAGACATTTTAGAGGGCGCAGTAGTTGGAAATCCAGCTGCCGAAGTTTTTAAACTTTCAAAAATAGAAGAAGGTACACTTGGTGCGCTCACTTTTTTGAGCAATCCAAAATACCACCACCATATTTATACCACAAAAGCGAGTGTTGCAATCGTAAACGACCATTTTGAAACCGAAGCACCTATAGCCGTTACTTTGATAAAAGTAAAAGATGCCTATCTTGCATTTAGTCAAATTTTGGAGTTTTATGACCAATCAAAACACAATAAATCTGGAATAGAGCAACCATCATATATAGGAGAAAATGTTCAATTTGGAAATCAATTTTATCTGGGCAGTTTTAGCCACATTGGTCAAAATGTGATTATTGGTGATCAAGTCAAAATTTATCCAAACTGCTATATCGGCAACAATGTTTCGATTGGTGACAATTGTATTCTTTTTTCGGGTGTAAAAATCTATGCCGATAGCATTATTGGCAACAATTGTACCCTACATTCAGGCAGTATCATTGGTGCAGATGGTTTTGGGTTTGCTCCAAATACCGATGGCACCTATAAAAAAATCCCTCAAATTGGAATTGTTATCATTGAAGATGATGTCGAAATTGGCGCCGCAACTACAATTGATCGTGCTACAATGGGAGCTACAATTATCAAAAAAGGGGTCAAATTAGACAATCAAATTCAAGTTGGGCATAATGTAGAAATTGGTGAAAACACGGTTATAGCGGCTCAAACTGGAATTGCGGGTTCTACCAAAATTGGAAAAAATTGTATTATTGGCGGACAAGTAGGTATTGTAGGTCATCTTACAATTGGCAACAACGTTCTTATTCAAGCCCAATCTGGAGTGACCAAAAACCTAAAAGATGGCGAAAAAGTGCAAGGGACACCCGCCATGAATTATACAGATTTTTATAAATCATTTATACATTTTAAAAACCTACCCAAAATAATGGGCGAATTTGAAAAAATAAAAACAAAATTACTTAACCTATAAATATTAAAAACAATGGTTCAACAAAAAACCATCTTACAAGAAATATCACTTTCAGGAGTTGGACTTCATACCGGAAAAGAAGTAAAAATGACCTTCAAACCTGCACCTATAAACAACGGATTTTCGTTTGTGAGGATAGATTTGGAGGGCGAACCCGTTATAGAAGCCGATGCCAACTATGTAGTAAATACACAACGAGGCACCAATTTGGAAAAATTAGGAGTGAAAATTCAAACGCCCGAACATGTTTTGGCGGCATTTGTGGGTTGCGATTTAGACAATGTGATTGTGGAGCTTAACGCATCGGAATTGCCAATTATGGACGGTTCTTCAAAATATTTTGTAGAAGCAATTGAAAAAGCTGGTGTTGTTGAGCAAAACGCCGAACGAAAATATTATACTGTCAAGGAAGTAATCTCTTTTACAGACGAAGCCACCGGAAGTGAAATTTTGGTAATGCCGAGCGAAGACTATCAAATTACGACCATGGTAGATTTTGGTACCAAAGTATTGGGAACTCAAAATGCTACTTTAAAATCGATTCATAATTTTAAAAAAGAAATTGCAGACGCCAGAACATTTAGTTTCTTGCACGAATTAGAATCTTTATTAGAGCACGGACTTATCAAAGGAGGCGATTTGAACAACGCAATTGTCTATGTCGATAAAGAAATCTCTGAAGCCACTATGGAAAATCTAAAAATTGCGTTTGGTAAAGACAAAATTACGGTCAAGCCAAATGGCATTTTGGACAACTTGACACTGCATTATCCAAACGAAGCGGCACGCCACAAATTGCTTGATGTGATTGGAGATTTGTCACTTATTGGAATGCGAATTAAGGGCAAAGTAATTGCAAATAAACCTGGACATTTTGTAAACACACAATTTGCCAAAAAAATGGCGAAAATTATAAAAATTGAACAGCGCAATCACGTACCCGTTTTTGATTTGAACCAAGAACCCTTGATGGATATTCATAAAATAATGAGTATTTTGCCTCATCGCCCACCATTTTTGTTGGTGGACAGAATCATCGAAATGTCTGAAAATCATGTGGTTGGTTTAAAAAATGTAACCATGAACGAGCCATTTTTTATAGGTCATTTTCCAGAAGCTCCCGTGATGCCCGGTGTGTTAATTGTAGAAGCTATGGCGCAAACAGGCGGAATTTTGGTTTTGAGTACCGTGCCAGATCCAGAAAATTATCTTACCTTTTTTATGAAAATAGACAACGTAAAATTCAAACATAAGGTTTTGCCTGGAGATACACTTATATTCAAATGCGATTTGATAACCCCAATCAGACGGGGCATTTGTCACATGCAAGTAAACGCTTATGCCAACGGAAAATTGGTTGCAGAGGCCGAATTGATGGCGCAAATTGCTAAAAAGCAGTAATTTTTTTAAAAAAAATATATAAACCTTAAAAAGTCAATAACTTTTTTTAAGTTTGTTCACAAAATAAATGGAGTATGAATCAACCTTTAGCTTACGTTCATCCGGGAGCAAAAATTGCAAAGAATGTGGTCATAGAGCCATTTACAACAATTCATAACAACGTAGTGATTGGCGACGGAACTTGGATCGGCTCGAATGTCACGATCATGGAAGGTGCAAGAATAGGCAAAAATTGTAATATTTTTCCGGGTGCCGTGATTTCTGCAATCCCACAAGATTTGAAATTTGGTGGCGAAGATTCGCTTGCTGTGATTGGCGACAACTGCACAATCCGCGAGTGCGTGACCATCAATCGAGGCACGGTTGCCTCTGGACAAACCACTTTGGGCAACAACTGTTTGATCATGGCAACAGCGCATATCGCACACGATTGTCATATTGGCGACAATGCCATTATTGTAAATGGAGTTGCACTTGCAGGCCACGTAACGGTTGGAAAATATGCCATTATTGGAGGTCTTGCAGCCATTCATCAATTTATTCACATTGGTGATCACGCCATGATTTCGGGTGGATCATTGGTTAGAAAAGATGTACCGCCATTTACAAAAGCCGCCAAAGAACCGCTTTCGTATGTTGGTATCAACTCGGTTGGATTGAGAAGACGTGGATTTTCTACCGAAAAAATTAGAGAAATACAAGAAATTTACCGCATTTTATATCAAAAAAACTACAATACATCACAAGCAATGGGCATAATAGAAGCCGAAATGGAAGCTACTAATGAGCGTGACGAAATTTTAGATTTTATCAAAAACTCTTCACGTGGCATCATGAAAGGCTATACGGGAGCCTAAAATATCAAAAAAAAACAGAAATATTTTCAAACTATAAAAATTAAAAATGGCATCAACATCAGACATCAAAAACGGATTGTGTATCAAATATAACAACGATATTTATAAAATCATCGAATTTTTGCACGTAAAACCAGGCAAAGGGCCAGCATTTGTGCGCACAAAACTAAAAAGTTTGAGCAACGGAAAAGTTTTAGACAACACCTTTTCTGCAGGTCACAAAATTGAAGAAGTGCGTGTTGAAAACCATAAATTTCAATATTTGTATCCCGAAGGTGATTTGTATCATTTTATGAATGTAGAATCTTTTGAACAAATTTCTTTAAACAAAAACATTCTTGATTCGCCAGATTTGCTCAAAGAAGGCGAAAATGTGATGATTGCGATCAACACCGAAACTGATTTGCCCTTGTCTGTAGATATGCCATCATCTGTTGTTTTGATTGTAACTTACTCTGAACCAGGGGTTAAAGGAAATACATCTACTAATGCTACCAAATCTGCCACTTTAGAAACAGGAGCTACAGTAAATGTGCCACTTTTTATAAATGAAGGCGATAAAATCAAAATCGAAACCATAACTCGAGCTTATATGGAGCGTGTAAAAGATTAATTTTTTATAAAATGAAATTTCAATTCCCACAAAACCTACATCAAATTTCTCAAATTATTGATTGTCAGTATATTGGAGATAAATATTTTGAGGTTTTGGGTATGAATGAAATTCATGTAGTAGAAGCCGGAGATATTGTTTTTGTAGATCATCCAAAATATTACGAAAAAGCATTAGCATCAAACGCGACTATCATTTTAATCAACAAAAAAGTAAGTTGTCCAGAGGGCAAAGCATTACTTATTTCTGACGATCCTTTTAGGGATTTCAACAAATTAGCCCAGCATTTCAGGCCATTTCAACCCTCAAACGTTGCGATTGCTGCTTCTGCAAAAATAGGAAAAAACACGATTATACAGCCCAATTGTTTTATTGGAAATCATGTTGTGATTGGCGATAATTGTCAAATTCATTCTAATGTTTCCATTTATGACAACTGTCAGATTGGCAATAATGTAATAGTTCATGCAGGATCCATTTTGGGAGCGTCGGCATTTTATTACAAAAATCGCCCTGAAGGTTTTGATCAATTACAATCTTGTGGCCGTGTTGTAGTTCAAAATAATGTAGATATCGGAGCACTTTGTACCATAGATCGAGGTGTAACCGGTGATACTGTTATTGGCGAAGGCAGCAAAATTGATAATCAAGTTCACATAGGGCATGACACCCGAATAGGAAAAAAATGCTTGATAGCAGCACAAACAGGTATTGCCGGCTGTGTGATTATCGAAGATGAGGTAACACTTTGGGGACAAGTAGGCACAACAAGCGGCATCACAATTGGCACAAAAGCAGTTATTTTGGGTCAAACGGGTGTAACAAAATCTGTAGAAGGAGGCAAATCCTATTTTGGAACACCTATTGAAGAATCTCGTGAAAAGCTAAAACAGCTTGCTCATATCAAAAAAATTCCCGAAATATTACAAAAAATAAACCAATCATGACAGCAAAAAAAATTGTTCAAAATTTTTATAAGTCGGATGCGATCATAAACCCAGAAATATTTCGTGCCTATTTGCATCCTGAAGCAATCGTAGAATGGCATAGTAGCAAGGGTCTTTTGGTTTTAAATCATCAAGAAATTTTAGACTTTACCAGCAATATGTCAAAGGCTTATACGCGATCTAAAGCCCGAATTGCTCATATTTTGCAAGAAGGAAGTACCGTTTCAGTTCGATACGAACATTTTGTAAAAACTATTGAAAACCCTCGAGAAGAAATGCTTTTGGCACATTTTTTTGCAATTTGGGAAATCAAAGACAACCTGCTTTTTCGAGGTTTTCAAATGAGTCAACTAGCATAAAATGGTTTTAAAAAGTAATACATTTTTTGAAAGTTCTAAAGTATTACTCATCAAAATCACTTGTGTGGCTTGGCTAATCGCTAAACTTTTTAGTTGGAAATTATGGACAAACGATAGGGTTTTTCCAATAGTACCAATTTTTGAAAGCACTCCCAATTTTTCAAATCAAACCCATTTTTCGCTTTATTTTTTATCCCTTTTGGGATTAATTATGATTTTCTTTTTTACAAAAAACAAAATCATAATCAGCTTGTTTTTGAGTGTCGAAATAATAAGCTGCGCACTAGATTTGATGCGGTGGCAACCCTGGGAATATCAATATTTGTTGGTTTTTTTGTTTTTTTTAATTAGCAAAAAAAACACTCATGAATTTCAAAATAGGTTTTTGATATTGCTGATTGCTATCTATATTTTTAGTGGTTTTCACAAATGCAATGGCGACTTTTTGTATCGTGTTTGGGACAACATGATTCTCAGAAATATTTTTAATTTTTCAAACTTGGATGTTGCCCATACTCTCATACATTATTTCGGATTGATATTTCCTTTTGTAGAAATTTCAATTGGATTTGGGCTGTTGTTTTCTAAAAACAAAAAATTTTTTGCAAGCCTTGCCATTCTTACACATTTGCTAATATTGATTGCCTTTTCGCCCTTTGTTTTAGATACAAATCATATTGTTTTGCCATGGAATTTGTTGATGATAGGTTATGTATGGATTATGTATTTTTATCAAACAGATAATCATATTCCGAAAGCATTTTTTATCCAAAAAACAAATCTCGTTATTGTTTTATTTGTTATTATATTGCCTATTTCCAATTTTTTTGGTTGGTATAACAGTTATTTTTCTTTCAATTTGTATGGAGGAAACACCAAACAAATGGTGATTTGCAACAACAATTTGGAAGTCGAAACAGATTTAAAAATTGCCGTTACATCAAATAATATTTTGTATTTTGGTGATTTTAAAAACATTTTGAACCCAAACAAGTTAGCGTTAACAGAATTGAAGGTGCCTATTTGTCCGGATGTTTTTGTTTATAAAAAACTAAAAAAAGCTTGGGAAAATAAATTTTTTGGGATAAAAAATACTTTTATACTATTTTGGTATCCTTATAAACAAGAATGTGTAGAAAAAATTTAAAAAAAATGGTTTAAATGACAAAAAATACATTAAATATTTGCAGAAAAAAACTACTTTTGCAATCAGAAAAAAATAATTAAAAAATAGCAATATGAGCGTTTTAGTCAATAAAGATTCCAAAATAATTGTGCAAGGATTTACAGGCAGCGAAGGTACTTTTCATGCTTCGCAAATGATAGAATATGGCACAAATGTAGTTGGTGGCGTGACGCCCGGCAAAGGCGGTAGTACCCACTTAGACCGACCTGTTTTTAACACCGTTAAAGATGCCGTGCAACAAGCCGGTGCTGATACTTCTATAATTTTTGTACCGCCAGCTTTTGCTGCCGATGCCATTATGGAGGCCGCAGATGCTGGAATCAAAGTGATTATTGCCATCACCGAAGGAATTCCGGTTGCAGATATGATCAAGGCTTATGAATTTATAAAAAACAAAGATTGCAGATTGATTGGACCAAATTGTCCAGGCATTATAACGCCCGGCGAAGCCAAAGTAGGAATTATGCCCGGATTTGTTTTCAAAAAAGGAACTGTTGGGATAGTTTCAAAATCTGGAACATTAACGTATGAAGCTGCAGATCAAGTGGTTAAACAAGGGTTAGGAATCACTACGGCTATTGGCATTGGTGGCGATCCAATTATTGGCACAACAACCAAAGAGGCGGTAGAATTGTTGATGAATGATCCCGAAACCAATTGTATCGTGATGATTGGCGAAATAGGCGGTCAGCTTGAAGCCGATGCTGCCAAGTGGATTCAAGCAGACGGCAATCGCAAGCCCGTGATTGGTTTTATTGCTGGCGAAACTGCACCAAAAGGCCGCACAATGGGTCATGCCGGTGCTATTGTTGGAGGCGCAGATGATACTGCCGAGGCCAAAAAACGCATCATGCGCGAATGTGGTATTCATGTAGTAGATTCACCAGCCGAAATAGGCAAAAAAGTAAAAGAAGTTTTAGGATAATAACGGAGCCTCAAGTAATTGAGGCTTTTTTTTGTTTTGGTTTTTTGAAAAAGTAAAAGATTTTTTTGTACCAAATATTATAATATTTGTGTTCATAATTTTTTGATCTAAACAATTTGATAATCCCTAAATTGTGTTTTTGATATAGATTGTAATGCTTTTTGTAGATATAAAACAATGCTCTATCATTGATCATATCAACATGTTGTAAATCAGTTAATGAAGTTTTTTGAGCGCTTTTTCTGTAAAAATACAAGGGTTCCTCTATTTTATATACGCATGAGTCATAATTTGAAACTATTCTAATCCATAATTCCCAATCCTCTGTAAAGTCAATATTTTCATCAAAACCATTAAGATTCTTAAAAACGGAAGTTCTTAAAACCGCAAAAATGGGAATACAATTAGACCCCAAAAAAGAAACTAATTCGAATTTGGGCAATTTCCATTTCCCATTTTTGACACCAAAAAATTCGACATCTGAATAAACCAATTGCAATTTAGGATTTTCATCCAAAATTTTAATTGCCTTTTGAAAATAGGTGGCCTCTACTTTATCATCGGCATCTATAAATACCAAATAATCACCTAAAGCAATTTTAGCACCATTATTTCTAGACTTCGAAGGCCCTTGATTATTTTGATTTACCACAATAATATTTGTATAACTCTCAGAAAATGAATTTATTATAGCTAAAGTTCTATCACTCGATCCATCATTAACGATTATTATTTCAAAATCTGTAAATGTTTGATTGACAATCGATTTCAAGGTTTCTTCGATTGTAGCTTGGTTATTGTAGGTAGGAATTACAACTGATAATTTCATATATTAGATTTTAAAAACGGTTTTTGTCCAATTTTCAACAGTGTATTTTTCAAAAATCGCATTGCTTAATGCAACGTAATTGGTCTCAAAAAATTCAGCTTCTATTTTTATATTATTTTCGTCCAAAACTAAAATATTATTTGGGTTATAAAAATCATATTTCAGAATAGCTTGATTTGTGGTTATTACTTTTCGTTGAAGTGCCATCGCTTCAAAAACCCTAAAACTCAATCCATTATGATTATTTCTGTTTAAATCCAAAAAAATTTCTGATTCGTAGAGCATTTCAAACGCTTCCTTTTGTGAGATTTTTTTTGTATGGTGTATAATTTTAGAATTTAATTGTAAAGGTTTTTCAGATGCTACTACTATACAATTGGTTTTTATTTGTAATAAATCGAGCCGATCCACAATTTTATTTAAAATCCGCAGCCTTTCATCAGGCGACATAATCATAAAAACTTGATTTTGAAATTTACTTTTGATTTCAAATTTATCAAAAATCATAAAATTTGAAATTTTTTTAAAACCAAAATTTTCGGCGTCTTCAAAATCGTAGCTAAAAACATCATCAAAAACATTGGTTGTTAAATGACTGATTTTAAATCTTTTGGTACTATCATAAAGATAACAAATGTAGCAATTAGTTTGTTTTTTTATTAACAAATGTGTTTTTTTTGAAATCAGATCTGGTCTAATAACTAAGATTTTGTCTTGAAAGCCAATATGATTTAATTGTTCAAAAATATAATTTTTAAGTTTAATTTGTTTTAAATTTTTGCTCAAGAAATTTTTGAGAAAAAAATTTAATATTCTTTGAAATACGTTTTTATATACAAACTCAAATTTATTGATGTCAATATGCGTGGCTATATGCCCTTGTTTTTGAAGCTCGGCAACTATTTGAATATCGTAACCAAAATAATCATAACTAATGAGAGTTATTTTCATATTTATTTTTTTAAAATCCCATCTAAACACCAAAAAGCATTGTTGTTTTGAGACATTTCTAGCAGTTTATTGTTGCTCTCAAGGTTATCTTTGGTTTGCTCATTATGAAAAATATGATATTGAATCCCTGCAAATCTTAGCTTTTTTAAAGACAATCCTTTTTTGAAAAGACGCAAAGCCAATTCAGAATCTTCTCTTCCCCATCCTGCAAATTGTTCATCATAACCATTGATTTCTATCAAATCCTTGCGCCAAAAACACATATTACAGCCTCTTACTTTAAAAATTAATTTGTTAAGTGGTTTATTTTTGGGTTTGATAAATAAGTTTATAAAAGGAAAATGAAGTCCATTTAATCTGTTTTTAATATCTCTTTCAAAAAACGAAAATGATATTTGCTTTGTTTTCAAAATTTCAGTTGATTTTTCTTTGAGCATAAATACCCTAGATCCTGTTACAAAAGTACCCATTTTTGCAACCGCAATCTGGTCGCGGACGTAGTTTTTATTCAAAATAATATCGCCATCAATTTGAATAATATAGTCTGATTTTGCTGCAAAGATTGCTTTATTTCTTATTTTAGCAAGACGAAAACCATTATCTTCTTGCCATATATGATGGATCGGTATCTTGCTCGATTGTCTAAAATCTTCAATTATTTTTTGAGTACGTTGGTCAGATCCATCATCTGCAATTAGAATTTCTGTTGGTAAAACATTTTGATTTTGTACACTTTTCAGCGACAAAAAAAGTGCCTCAGGCCAGTTGTAGGTTGCGATAATGAGAGATATTGTCATTTTATTCTAATTGATTTATTCCATTTAAAGCCCTTTGTTTTTTTTCTAAAATCACAGTTTTTAAGAAAGCATTATGAGTGGCTTCATTATTTCGAACACGCTCTGGATGATAAATGTGATTGACAAACCCGAAATGTTTTAATTTTATTTTTTTCAAACCAATATTAACCATTCTAGCCGCAAACTCTTCATCTTCGTGACCCCAGCCTACCAATAAGTTTTCATATCCATTTGCTAATAGTGCATCACTTCGCCAATATGACATATTACAACCCAACATTTTGTGTGGATTCGAACTTGGTTTTGATAGTAATATTGCTACGAAATAACAGCGTAAACCATTAAATCGATTTTGAATATCAGCGTTAAAAAAACTAAATTTTATTTTTTTTTGTTGCAATAATTCCGCACTTAATTTCTGCCCTAGCCTAACCCTGCTTCCTCTTATAAAATGATTTTTTTTAGCAAATTTTAAATGGTCTGATATAAAATATTGATTTAGAATTAAGTCTCCATCGACCTGAATTATGTATGATGTCGTTGCCTTTTTGATTGCTCGGTTTCTTATTTTTGCTAATTGAAATCCATTATCTTCGTGCCAAATATGGATGACAGGAATTGTAGTTTTTTTTGAAAATTCATCAACAATTTCTCGTGTTTTATCATTTGACCCGTCATCTGCAATCAAAATTTCTGAAGGTAAAATGGTCTGATTTAAGACACTTTGAAGACATAGATATAAAGCATCAGCCCAATTATAGGTAGAGATAAGCAAGCCGACAGATGAAGTTGTGTTATCCAATTTTTTTATAGTTTTTGTAAGCAAACAATCGAACACCCGTAAGCTCTTCAATCTTTGCTAAAAGTTTACGTCTAAAAGGCAATTTTTTATTGGTTTTTGTAGGGTCAAAACTGAATTTCCAATTGCTATTTAA
>JANNBA010000163.1:0-1661 GCA_031384845.1 Bacteroidota bacterium | reverse complement strand
CTTTGATCATCCAACAGAAAGCCAAAAAATTGTTGCGTTGAATTTATTTTCTTATTTGGTATTATTTCTAAACGACAAAAGTGAAGCACAACAAGCCAAAAATTTGGAAAACGAAAATAAAAGAGGTGATAAAACCGCTTGAATACGCTCCATTTATTTGATGACAACACCTTTTGTTGGTGGACTTGCAATCGGTGCTATTTAGGGGAGATTAGCTTATTTTTTTTATTGCGTTGGTAGGTGATGGTAATTCATTGTTGGCTTTTTAAGGACGATGAAAGTATGGCGGTTCTTGTATATTATTCGTAATGTTTAATTGTTTTTAAAAGTTCGTCGGAATAATTAAAAATATCGTCTAAACTTTGGATTTCGTTTTTTGTTTCTTTTTTGTTTTCGTCTAATAAACCAACGAATTTTTTCCCACCGTTTAAATATAATCTACAAACTAATTTTCTGTTATTGTCGTCAAGAAAAATTGCAAAGTAAGATTTTGCATCTCTATATGTTACTCTTGTTGCTGGAATTTTTTGGCGTAAAATTGTTTTTACGATTAAAAACCCTTCAAGTTCTTCTACTGTGGTATTTACTTTACTAATATCTTCAAGATTTTGTTCGACAGTTATTCCTGTTAATTTATCTTTTTTACTTTTTTCATCCTCCTTTGATAATGCAGTTTTCAAACGTTCGGTTACTAAATCGCTTATGTAATGTTTAATTGAATTTTTTGTCAATTCAGTAAATTGTTCTAAAACTTTTGCTGTTACAACGCTCGGATAAACTTGTTTTGCAAAATATTTTACAAAATCTGCACTTGGTTCGGTTAGTTCATTATGAAGCAAATTTTTGAGCTCATTCATATATTTCATTTCACTTGCTGTATTTACGATGCTTTCAGCATCGAAATTGGCTTTATGAAATTTTTTCAGTTCCTCAATTTGGTTGTCTTTAATTTCTGTTATGTTAAACTCCAAAAATGGTTTTTCGTCCATTTTGTTCGGTGCTACTAAATCCGAATAAAATCGGTAAACAATTCCGTTTGTTAATAAACCGAATTTTGCTTTTGAAACGTGAAAATATCTTAATAATTGGCCATCATGGACATTTAGATTTTGTCGCCAATCTTTGCATTCTACTAAAATTGTTGGAACTCCATCCATGAAAATTGCGTAGTCAATTTTTTCGCCTTTTTTGAGTCCAATATCAGACACGAATTCTGGAACAACTTCTAAAGGATTAAAAACGTCATAACCTAAACTTTGCAAAAAAGGCATAATGAATGCATTTTTTGTTGCTTCTTCAGTTTGGATATTTTCTTTGTGTTTTGTTCTGTCCGCAATTTGTTTAAGTAAATCTTTCAAATCCATATTTTATGTTTTTATTTTAGTTTTATATTCTTCAATTTTTTTCGCCGCGTTCAATTGACATTTCAAGCAAATGATAAAGTTTATAAAGTTATTTCTTTTTATTTAAACTCATATCATTTTTAAAGTTTTTTTTTATTTTCTGCTCCAATTCGGTCAGAAGGGTTTTGAAAATTGTTGTTTTTGATTTTAAATTGATTTTGTGGCAGTTTTTGGAATGTTTTTGGGTTGGATTTGATTTCAACTAAAGGCTGTTTGTTTGCGGATGTTAATTTTTGGCTGTTTCACTTTTTCTGTTAT
>JANNBA010000106.1:0-14801 GCA_031384845.1 Bacteroidota bacterium | reverse complement strand
TCAAACCATTTGAATGCAATTGTTTGTAAATTTTCGGGCGTCATTTTTTTTTATCAAAAGTAATAAAAATCTTTTGCCAAATCACTAAAGTTAAATTTTGATTCAAAAATTTTTTTATTCAATAAAAGTTGCGTTTTTTTGACAAATATTAAAAAAAGGTGATTGAAACGTGCTTTTGTAACATTTTTTTACCTATTTTTCAACCATTAAACCAACAACCAATAAAAAAAATTAAAAATGAATGAAACAACAGTAAAAACAGGACATCCAAAAGGGCTTTGGGTTTTATTTGGAACAGAAATGTGGGAAAGATTCAACTTTTATGGTATGCGAGCATTGTTGACCTTGTTTTTGGTCAATTCGTTGATGATGAAAGAGGCCGATGCTTCTATAATTTATGGTGGTTTTTTGGGCTTGTGCTATCTCACACCCATGCTTGGAGGTTTTGTTTCTGATCGCTTTTTTGGGAACAGGAATTGCATTTTATTAGGCGGTTTGTTGATGGCAACAGGGCAAATGTTGCTTTTTGCAAGTGCCAGTGTTTTTAGTTCAAATCTAAGTTTGGCTACTACCTTAATGTGGTCTGCTCTTGGTGTTATTATTTTTGGGAATGGCTTTTTCAAACCAAATATTTCAAGTATGGTGGGAAGTTTGTATCCAAAACAAGAAAAAACAAAGTTGGATACTGCATTTACTATTTTCTATATGGGAATTAATATTGGTGCTTTTTTAGGACAATTTATTTGCCCTATGCTTGGCGATGTCAAAGACGCAGGCGGTGTTCGAGATATTCACGCTTTCAAGTGGGGCTTTTTTGCGGCTTCTATGGCTATGATAATAGGAACTATTGTTTTTTATGTACTAAAAAACAAATATGTAGTTACTCCTGATGGTCAAGCAATAGGCGGTTTGCCAAAACATAATTTGTCTGCAGACTATGAAGAAGGTGAAGCACAAAAAGCGGTTTTTACAACAAAATCTATCGGAATTGCGATAGCACTTTTTGTTGGATTATATCTTGCCATAAGCTCGTTTACATCAGGTGATAATATCGTAAAAACCGTTATTTATCCAATTATTTATTCAAGTGGCATCACTTTGGCGGTTTTAATTTTATTAGACAAAACCCTCACAAAAATCGAAATTAGTAGAATATTAGTGATTTATATCATGTCCTTTTTTATAATTTTCTTTTGGGCAGCGTTTGAGCAGGCTGGTTCTTCATTAACATTTATTGCTGACAATCAATGCGATAGAAATTTTTTGGGTTGGAATATGCCGCCATCAATGGTCCAGATTTTCAACGGTATCTTTGTGGTTGCCTTTGCTATTCCATTTAGTTTATTGTGGGACAAATTGCGTGCAGCAGGCAAAGAACCTATCTCTACCGTAAAGCAAGCAGCAGGCTTGGCATTGATTGCGATTAGTTATTTTATTATTGCGCACAACGTAAAAGATTTAGGAAACGCAGGGCTTTTGTCTGTTTATTGGTTGGTGCTTTTGTTTCTAATTCAAACTTTTGGCGAGCTGTGTTTGTCGCCAATCGGGCTGTCATTAGTAGGGAAATTAGCACCAAAAAGATTTGCGTCCTTAGCGTATGGCGTATTCTTTATCTCGAACGCATCAGGCTATGCTTTGGCTGGAACTTTAGGTTCGATTTTGCCAGCAACCGGAGAAAAATTTAACAAAGCAACAGAAATGGGGATTGATTTGCAAGCGGTTTTAGACAAAAAAATAGTGCCAACTGCCCAGCAACTCAAACTTTTGGTTGACAATCAAATTGATGCCGTTTATCCAACTTTCGCTGGTTTTACGATTCACAATTTGTATGAATTTTTCATGGTTTTTGTGGTGCTTTGTGGTATTGCATCAATCATATTGTTTTCGCTAACTCCAGTTTTGAAAAAAATGATGCACGGCGTTCGATAATTATTCAAAAAAAATAAAATTAAAAACCTATCCAACTTGGATAGGTTTTTTTTTGCAAAAAAAGGAAAAAAGAAAGATTCAAAATATTTGGTTTAAAATAGCTATTTTTGTAGTCAATTAGTTATTTTTATTATGAAAAAATCTACAGTCTTTTTGCTTTTTATAACCGTTTTTTTTACCAAAACGGCTTTTGCCAATGATTTATATGTGCGTGATTTTGGCACAAATGGTGCCTATGCTACTATTTCGTTGGCTATATTGGCTTCCGCCGATGGCGATCGCATTATCATCAGACCCAAGCAGGATGCAGGAGCATATAACGAAAATTTGCTTATCAACAAAAGCCTGACTTTTGTTTCTGAAATCGATTACGAAAAATTTATTATTCGGGGCAACATTAGTTTTGTGCCACAAATAAATAGAAACATAAATATCTCAAATATGGATATGAAAGGCAATATGGACATCACTACAGACTGTCCAAATGGCGGTCGCACCTATATTAAATTTTATAATTCAACTATTCAAGCCAGTACTTTTCCAGAATACCACATTTTGTTTTCCAAAAAAAATGTATCTGTGGATATGATTGGATGCCAGATGAGTGCCAACGTTTATATTTCGCACGGCAAAATAATTGGTTGCAGCATAGGTTATATTGGTTTGCTACTCGATGCCGGCGACACACCAGCTACTTCTGACGTACTCATTATTGGCAACAAAATTTTCAATACCCTTACGTTAGATACCCATTATCAATTTCAGGTTTTGAATAATGTGATGACCTCGCCAAGCCAAATTGGAAATGGAATTTTAGTTTATAATATAATGCCCGAAAGCAACAACCACATCGACAACAATTCGATTCAAAACTACAACCATTCTATCTTTATTTCAAGCGGTGGTGCGCAGGTACAGGGCAAAATTTATATACAAAACAATATCATCGAAGGAATCCCAAACAACTATTATGAAGTAACAAATAACAGCAATACCTTCAAAGTATATATCAATTACAATATTTCAAGGTTTAATCTCGAAATAAGCGGCAATTCTGGCACCTACACCCTCGGGAATATTTCAAATGCCACAACACTTGTTGTAGATTGGACAAACTTTGTTTTTACAGGTGCCAATATCAATGCAGGTTATCCTGTTGCCGAATTTCAGGATACAGATTTGACCAGAAACGACATTGGTCATCGTGGCGGCGCCAACAATTTTGACAATTATTGGCCATCAAATGCCGCCAACAAACCCCAAATTTTTCTGTTGGAAACCCCGCGCCGAGTACCCGTGAACACAACAACTATCAAT
This sequence comes from Bacteroidota bacterium, assembly GCA_031384845.1. Lineage (GTDB taxonomy): Bacteria > Bacteroidota > Bacteroidia > Flavobacteriales > Flavobacteriaceae > Flavobacterium. The sequence continues at coordinate 11,555 of JANNBA010000106.1, read as the reverse complement.
GTTTCGGGAGCAGGTTTTTCTAAATAACAATTGGATTTTGAATTTTTATTTTATAAAAAAAATCTACCACTCAAATTTTTATCCATGAAACGATATTTCACCGTTTTTTTAGTTCTTTTTTCAATAGTTTTTGCAGCTGCTCAAACTCATCTCACGCAAGCCGAATTTTTTTGGGATATAGATCCAGGCGAAGGAAATGCAACTGCTATCGATGCTGTTGATGGCAATTTGAATACCGCTGTGGAGCTTTTTTTTAAAAACAACCTCAATTTGCCAACTCCCGGCTTTCATAGTTTTTGTATCAGAATCAAAGATAATAATGGGCATTGGAGTCCCATTTTTAAAAACACCATAAAAATTGATTTTCAAGAAACAAATTTTCTTGTTCGTTTGTCTCAAGCCGAATGTTTTTGGGATGCAGATCCAGGCGAAGGCAACGGAATACCGCTTTTGAGTTTTGATGGAAATTTTGATTCAAACATCGAACAGTTTATAGCAACCCAAATTCCGATTGCGCAACCCGTTGGTTTTCATCTTTTTAGTGTTCGATTAAAAGACAGTAAGGGTGTTTGGGGACCCGTTTTTAAAAACCCAATTTTGATAGAAGCCACCGTTTGCGATACGCCACAACCTATAGCGATGCCGCAAAAATTTTGTGGTTCGGCAACGGTTTTAGATTTATTGGCGTCTGGATCTAATGTTTTGTGGTATGATAATGCTATTGGTGGAAGCTCATTATCATCATCAACGCTCTTGCAGTCAAAAACTTACTATGCTTCACAAACTATTGATAACTGCGAGAGCAATTTGCGTACCGCTGTTCTGGTTCAAATCAATGCCATGCCAGATTTATCGTCTATTTCAAATGTGACGGTTTGTGGTAATTTTGTGATTCCAAATATCCAAAATGTACAGTTTTTTACGGGAGTTGATGCAACAGGATTTGTTTTGCCGCAAGGCAGTATTATCAATAATTCGCAAACAATTTTTGCGTATGCACAATTTGAAAATTGTATTGCTCAAAGTAGTTTTGTCGTTATTATAAATCCAATTCCGCCAGCTCCGATTGCCGCAAACCAAACTTTTTGTGAGGTAGCTTCAGTAGCCAATTTAGAAGCTACTGGTTCAAATTTGAAATGGTATAGTGCGCCATCAACCAGCTTGCCGTTGCCGCCATCAACTGTTCTGGGTACTGGGGCGTATTATGTAACGCAATTTTCTGATTTTTGCGAAAGCGAAAAAACAATGGTTTTGGTTGATTTTGTAATGCCACCAACGGTATTTGATCAAGAGATTTGCGAAGGCGAAAAAATTGCTGATTTGATTGCAAATGGCATCAACTTAAATTGGTATGCAACGCCCGACAGCACGGTAGCATTGCCACTTTCGACGGTTGTTTCGACGGGTTTGCTTTATGTTTCTCAAACCGTTAATAATTGTGAAAGTTACCGAAAAACAGTTTCTGTTCATGCAGTGATCTGTAATACGGAGTGCTGGAAAATTGTAGTTGCGGGTGGAGGTCATAGCTTGGCGATCAAGACAGATGGCACGTTGTGGGCGTGGGGCGACAATTCAAAAGGACAGCTTGGTAATGGCAGCAATATAAGCAAAACAACTCCAACAAAAATTGGCACTGCTACCAATTGGAAAGCAATTGCGGCAGGATCTACGCACAACATGGCACTCAAATCTGATGGCAGTCTTTGGATGTGGGGCGAAAACACAAACGGACAATTGGGTATAGGTACTACCATCAACAAAAATATTCCGGTGCGCGTTGGGTTGTCAACTAATTGGTCGCAAATTGCAGCCGGAGGGCAACATTCGATGGCCATAAAAGCAGATGGAACGCTATGGGCGTGGGGCTCCAACTTTTTTTCGGCATTGGGTGATGGCACTGATATAGATAGGTATTCACCGTTTCAGATAGGCACAGATACCACTTGGACCTCGATTGCCACCGCCGAACTGCATAGTATTGGCATACAAAGTGGCAACTCTTTTGATTATCTATTGGCTTGGGGTCACGAAAGTTATGGCGAATTGGGCTATGGAACAGCGAGTATAAATGAGCATAAACCAAAAATTATCAGCTCGGATAATTGGAAATATGTTGCCGTTGGCAAATATCATTCGATGGCCATTCATGACAACGGCAAATTGTATGCGTGTGGGCTAAATTCGAGTGGGCAATTGGGCAACGGAACTACAACAAACGTCAATGTAATGACACAAATTGGCACTGCCACCAATTGGGAAAAAGTGTGGTGTGGCTTCAACAATTCGTTTGCGCTAAAAACCAACAATACGCTATGGACATGGGGCAACAATTCGCTGGGTCAATTGGGTATTGGCAATACGACCAATAAAACAACACCTTTTCAAATCGCTGGAACAAGATGGCGGAGCATTTCGCCCGGGCAAGAAGGTCATGTATTGGCAAACAAAATTGAAAATACCCTGTTTGTTTGTGGCAATAATAGCACTGGGCAGTTGGGCAATGCTAGCTTGATTAATTCAAATAGCTTGACGGCTATCAACTGCTATGACAGCTGCAGCGCGGTATCACCGGGGGCAACAGCGGTGCAAGTATTTTGTGCAGGAGCAACAGTTGCAAACCTGGTTGCTACAGGCACCTTGCTCAAATGGTATGATATTGCCATTGGTGGTAATGCACTTGCTACAACAAAATTGTTGACAAACGGAACCTATTATGTATCACAAACTATTGGTTGTGAGAGCTTTAGAACCTCTATTTTGGTGCTTATAGGGAGCGAAAATATAGATACTACCCTATTAGAAAACAACAATGTTTTGACAGCCAATTTTTCAAACGCAAGCTATCAATGGCTGCAATGCGAGAATGGCTATACAGCTATTGCAGGAGCAAATGCACAAAGCTATAGCCCAACCCAAAACGGTAGTTATGCGGTAGCAATCACCGTGTCAAACTGCGAAGCTTTGATAAGCAACTGTTTTACTATCAGCAATTTGAATACAGATTACTTTGATTTAAATACTCAAAGTATTGTTTATCCAAACCCAAGTTTTGGTGCTTTTTCGGTTTCTACAGCAAATAAAATAGTAGATAAAATTGTGATTTTTGATGGATTGGGTCGTGAGATTATCACATCAAAGCCTAATAAAACAATATCGCTTTTTGATCTAAAACCATTTGCAGACGGGGTTTATTTTATCTCCATTTTTGATGAAAATCGATCTATTACTAAAAAATTAATTTTGACTAAAAAATAATTCAAAAATCTACTAAAATTCGTTGTGTTTTTTTTTAATTTTATAAAATGAAAAACACCACTTTTTTAGACAAGATTGCCTCGGTTTTAGTAACAGATTACGGGCATGATTTGACCAATACCATAGTAATATTGCCCAACAAAAGGGCTAAAATTTTTTTGATAGAAGCCCTAAAAAGTCAAATTGAAAACACTGTTTTTGCGCCAGAAATTGTGAGTATCGAAGATTTTGTTCAAGATATTGCAGCCATTAGAAGTGTTGATGCTATTGAAATGCTGTTTGAATTTTATGAAGTATATCTAAAAATTACGTTGCCAAAAGACCAACAAGATTTTGAGCTTTTTGCCAATTGGGGCAAAACATTGCTACAAGATTTTAACGAAATAGACCGATATTTGCTGGAGCCAAACAAAGTTTTGAAATATCTTGACGAAATAAAAGAAATAGAACATTGGTCTGTTGATGCCGAGAAACGCACAGAATTGATAGAAAAACATTTGGCTTTTTGGAAATTATTGCCACTGTATTATGAATCTTTGTATGCGCATCTTATCGAAAAGAAAATAGGATATCAAGGATTAATTTATCGCGAAGCCACCAAGAAATTAGATGCTTTTGCGAAAAAAACGAACGGGAAAAATTTTTTATTTGCTGGATTTAATGCGCTGAATACAGCCGAAGAAAAAATAGTCCAACAACTTTTGGTGGGTGGTCAAGCCAAAATATATTGGGACGTGGATCAAGTTTTTTTGAATGATCCCTATCACGATGCGGCTTTGTTTGTTAGAAGATTCAAACAGAGTTGGCCTTATTACAAATCAAATCCGTTTGAATGGATCGTTGACGAATTTTCGCAATCCAAAAACATTTCAATTATTGGAACACCAAAAACTATTGGTCAAGCCAAAATTGCGGGCAGTATTATCGAAAAAATAATTACCGAAAATCAAGAGTTATCCTTAGACAAAGTTGCCATTGTGCTGGGCGACGAAAATTTGCTTTTGCCAGTTTTGAACGCGCTTCCAGATTCTGTAGGTGCGCTCAACATTACGATGGGCTATTCGAGCAAGAATAATCCAGCACAAATTTTGATTGCCAAATTGTTCAAAATGCACAGCAATGCGATTGCAAGAAATGCAAAAGATTATGTTTTTTATTACAAAGATGTGCTCGATATACTGACACATTCGTTGATAGAACCCTATTCAGACAGCAAATATTTGGTAGAAACCATCAACAAAAACAATGTTACTTTTGTAACCTACAACAAAATTATATCACTACAAGGCATTCAAAATGAACTATTTGGTTTGCTTTTTCAAAAATGGGAAGACGGTGCAATTGCTGTTTTAGATAATATTCAAAATTTGTTGCAAATGATCAAAACCAATTTGAATCAATCTGTAACAGACGAAAAATTGGCGACAGCCTTTGTTTTTTCTATATTTAAAATCATTAATAAACTCCAAAATTATTATGTAAACCGTCCACATTTAGACAAAATCGACACGCTATATGCCATTTATAAACAGCTCATTGATCTTGCCGAAGTATCGTTTGAAGGTGAGCCACTCAATGGTTTGCAAATTATGGGCGTTCTCGAAAGTCGGGTTTTAGATTTTGAAACTGTGATCGTAACGGCAATGAACGAAGGTAAATTTCCTGCCGGAAAATCCTCCAATTCCTTTATACCTTATGATGTCAAACGCGAATTAAAACTACCAACATTCAAAGAAAAAGACGCTATATATACCTACCACTTTTATCATTTGATGCAGCGAGCCAAAAACATATATTTGATATACAACAATGATGATTCTGGATTTGATACCGGCGAAAAAAGTCGTTTCATCACCCAATTAGAAGTAGAAAAACAAGCCAATCATCAGCTTGATATTCAGGTGATTAATGCAGTTATGCCTGAAGTCATTAGTCCAAAAAGACAAATTCCAAAATCAGAATTGGTCATGCACCGTTTGCAAGAAATTGCCGAAAAAGGCTTTTCACCATCAGCGCTTACGGCCTATATCAGAAACCCAATCGATTATTATTTTCAGTATATTCTAAGAAGCAAACAACTTGATGAAGTCGAAGAAAATATCGCCGTCAATACCCTTGGCACCATTATTCATAAAACACTCGAAGCCTTGTTTGAACCCTATATTGGTGTTTTTTTGAGCGAAAGCCATATTCAAAACTGTTTTCAATTGATGAATGCCGAAGTTTTGAAACAATTTAAAGAAATTTATAAAGAAGGCGAAATCAAAAAAGGAAAAAATTTGCTCGCTTTTGAAGTTGCCAAGCGTCACATTTTCAATTATTTGACACTCGAACTTCAAAACGTTAAGGCAGGCGATGCAATCAAAATATTATTTCTTGAGAAACGTTTTGAACGTATTATCACCCACAAAAGCCTACCATTTTCGATAAAAATGGGTGGCTCTGTTGACCGCATCGAACAGCGAAATGGCACAATTAGAATTATCGACTATAAGACAGGAAACGTAGAGAAAAAAAATCTCACCCTAAAAACCTGGGACGGATTGACAAACGACATCAAAAACGACAAAATTATTCAGCTTTTGGCATACAGCTATCTTTTTGAAAATCAAGCTAATAACCTGACAATTGAGGCTGGAATCCTTTCTTTCAAAAATTTGAAATCAGGTTTTTTACCGTTTTGCTTTAAAATAGAAAAAAACGAAAAAACACAAATAGATTCTGAAATAATGCAGCAATACGAAGCTCAAATCATGCTACTACTGTGCGAAATATTTGATCAAAACTGCCCTTTTGAAGAAAAATAAACTAAAAATTTTTGAGTTCAAAATCATTTCCATCAAAAACACCATACGAAAAATAACCAATCCAGTCGCCCAAATTAATATAATGAGCATTTTCGCCAACCTTCAATTTCATGGGCAAATGCCGGTGGCCAAAAACCAAAAAATCATAATGTCGTTGTTCTAATTTGCGTTTTGCATATTGCACGAGCCATTCTTTGTCTTCGCCCAAAAAATGCACATCGGCATCGCCAGAAATAAGCTTGTTTTTGACCGATAAATACTGCGCCAATCTCACGCCAATATCTGGATGCAAACAGCCAAAAAGCCATTTTGAGAACGGGTTTGTAAACACTTTTTTCATACGTTTGTAACCCATATCGCCTGGGCCTTTGCCATCACCGTGCCCAATCAAAAAAGATTTTTCGCCAAAATTAAAAATTTGATTGTCATAAAAAACGGGAATTTGAAGTTCGTTTTCAAAATAGTCTCGCATCCACAAATCGTGATTTCCAACAAAAAAATAAATAGGAATTCCGCTGTCGCGAATTTCGGCGAGCTTGCCCAAAACCCTCACAAAACCTTTGGGAACTACGGTTTTGTATTCAAACCAAAAATCAAACAAATCACCTAACAAAAATATTGCCGCTGCATCTGCTTTAATATCCTCTAGCCAGGCAACAAATTTTTGCTCTCTAACAAGGCTAGACTCTCGTGTAGGTGCGCCAAAATGCTGGTCTGAAGCAAAATATATTTTTTGATTATTGTCTAAAAGCATCCTGAAAAATTAAGTTCAAATATAACCATTTTTTACAAACAAGCTTTTTTTATTTTAGGATTCGGTCTTTGATAAACTCGATATTGGTTTTGAAATGCGCTTGTGGTTTGCCATTTTCGCCAAGACTCACCATCGTGATGCTGTCTATTGTAATGATCGTTTCGCGGGTCATAATGTTTCGGGCTTCGCATTTTAGGGTGATAGAGGTGTGACCAAATTTGACCACATCGATACCAATTTCTATGATATCGCCTTGTCGTGCCGAACTTCTAAAATTTATTTCAGACATGTGTTTGGTAACAATGCGCGAGTTTTCGAGCTGAATAATAGCATATAACGCCAATTCTTCGTCTATCCATGCCAATAGTTTTCCTCCAAAAAGAGAACTGTTTGGGTTTAAATCTTCGGGTTTTACCCATTTTCGGGTGTGAAATCGCATGATTTTGGTTTTAGTTTTCTGCTTTTATCCAGTCATATCCTTTTTCTTCAAGCTCATAAGCCAGTTCTTTGGTGCCAGATTTTACAATTTTTCCGTTATATAGCACGTGAACAAAATCGGGTACAATATGATCCAAGAGCCTTTGATAGTGCGTAATGACAATGATGGCGTTGTTCTGACTTTTGAGTTTGTTAACGCCGTTTGCTACAATTCGCAGTGCGTCGATGTCTAAGCCCGAATCTGTTTCGTCCAGAATGGCAAGTTTTGGTTCGAGCATCGCCATTTGAAAAATTTCGTTCCGTTTTTTTTCACCGCCAGAGAAACCTTCGTTTAAGGATCTTGACAAAAATTTACGGTCTATCTCCAACAATTCCGCTTTTTCTCGAATGAGTTTGAGCATTTCGTTTGCGGGCATTTCAGGTTTAGACTGTGCCTTTCTGGTTTCGTTGATGGCTGTTCGCATAAAATTGGTTACAGACACCCCCGGAATTTCGACAGGATATTGAAATGACAAGAAAATACCTTTGTGGGCTCGCTCTTCTGGCGAAAGCTCGGCGAGGTCTTCGCCATCAAGATGAATTGTACCTTGTGTGACTTCAAAGTTTTGATTGCCTGCAATCACTGCAGAAAGGGTGCTTTTTCCGGAGCCGTTTGGTCCCATTATAGCGTGTATTTCGCCGGCTTTGACTTCAATATTGATGCCGTTTAATATTTCTTTGTCGCCAATAGAGGCGTGCAGGTTTTTGATAGAGAGCATTTTAATTTATTTTGGTTGTATGTCTGGATTTCTATAACTGCAAAGATAGCATTTTTGAGCTAATTTGTAACCATGATTATTTTTAGAAATCACTTTTATCCAAAAAAAATCCCATTTCAATTAAAATGGGATTTTAAATTTTGAATCGAAACGATTATCCTAAAGCGGCTCTTTTGAATCCTGTTACGGTCACGCCAACAGATTTGGCATAGGCTGCAACACTCATGGAGCTGTCTTTGATATAGTCTTGATTTACAAGGGTATTGTCTTTAAAAAAGCGCCCTAATTTTCCTTTTGCTATGTTTTCGATCATCGCTTCTGGCTTGCCTTCTTGTCGAAGTAAGTCTTTTGCAATTTCGATTTCTTTTGCGATTACTTCGGCATCTACTCCTGCTTCGTCTAATGCGATTGGCGACATGGCCGCTGCTTGCATAGCGATGTTTCTGGCGGCTTCGTCTGCTCCATCAACGTTTGCAGAAAGTGCCGTGATAGTAGCAATTTTGTTGCCAGAGTGAATATAAGAGCCTATAAAGGCGCCTTCTAATTTCTCAAAAGTTCTGATTTCTAACTTTTCGCCAATAACACCGGTTTGCTCGATCAATTTTTCGGCAACGGTAATACCGTGAAAATCTGCTGCCAAAAAGGCTTCTTTGGTATCAAAATGTAATGCCAAATTGGCCATTTCGTGTGCCATTTTCACAAAGTTTTCGTTCATTCCAACAAAGTCGGTCTCGCAATTCAAAGTGATTACAACGCCAGCAGTTTTGCTTTCGTTTACCGCTGCTATTGCTGCACCTTCTGTAGATTCTCTGTCAGAGCGGTTTGCGGCTACTTTTTGTCCTTTTTTGCGAAGATTTTCGATTGCAAGATCAAAGTCTCCGTCTGATTCTACAAGTGCTTTTTTGCAGTCCATCATTCCGGCACCTGTGATTGTTCTTAATTTGTTTACGTCTGCAGCAGTTATTGTTGCCATAATAATTGTATGATTAGCCCAGTTCAAACCGCTTTTAAGGGCGGTTTGGCAGGGTGAATTTGTATTTGATTTATGCTTCTTCGGTAGTTTCTTCGGTAGCAGCTTCTTCAGTTGTAGCTTCAACAGCGGCTACTTCTGGCGCAGCTTCTACGGCTACTTCTTCGGTGGCGGCTACTTCGGCTACTGGCGCGGCGGCTTGATAGGGTGTTGCTGCAACTTCTTCTGTATGCTCCTCGTCACCTTCTTTGGCGTCTGGGTTTTTGTTTGCGGCACCTTCAATGACGGCAGCAGTTACTAAAGTCAATATTTTATCAATCGATTTTGAAGCATCATCATTTGATGGGATTACATAATCTACCTCTCTTGGGTCTGAATTTGTATCAACCATTGCAAAAACTGGAATGTTTAATTTTTGAGCTTCTTTGATTGCGATATGTTCTGCTTTAATATCTACTACAAACAAGGCTGCCGGAAGGCGAGACATATCTGCGATAGAACCTAAGTTTTTTTCTAATTTGGCACGAAGACGATCCACCTGAAGACGTTCTTTTTTTGACAATGTCATAAAAGTACCATCTTTTTTCATTTTGTCGATAGTAGCCATTTTTTTAACGGCTTTTCTAATCGTCACAAAATTGGTAAGCATTCCACCAGGCCATCTTTCTGTGATATACGGCATATTGGCTGCTTTTGCTTTTTCGGCAACAATGTCTTTGGCTTGTTTTTTGGTAGCAACAAATAATATTTTTCTACCAGATGCTGCAATTTTTTTCAGTGCCTCATTGGCTTCTTCAATTTTTGCGGCAGTTTTATACAGGTTGATAATGTGGATTCCATTACGCTCCATATATATGTATGGGGCCATATTGGGATCCCACTTGCGCGTCATGTGACCAAAATGCACACCCGCGTCTAATAATTCTTTTACATCTACTTTGTTTGACATTTTTTTCTTAGTTTACGTTCTGTTGATTAGCAATGTGTTATACGTTATTCATGATTTGTTATCTGTTAAGAAAGACTATTTGTCTTTATCTACCATATATAACCCTCAATTTCAAACTTCTGAACCCATTTAGATGCTAAACTAATTTCCCAACGCATTGGGACAACAACAACATTGTTTTTAAAATTAATTTTGAATAACTTGTAGTCTTGCTCGATCAAGCAAGACCAATGGATATTAACGTTTAGAGAATTGGAATCTCTTACGGGCTTTTTTCTGTCCGAATTTTTTACGCTCTACCATTCTTGGATCTCTGGTTAGCAAACCTTCTGGCTTGAGGATGGCTCTGTTTCCTTCGCCAACTTCGCACATTACTCTGGCCAAAGCCATACGCACTGCCTCTGCTTGTCCTGTTGACCCACCTCCATATACGTTTACTTTTACGTCATAGTTGGTTACATTTTCTGTCATAGACATTGGTTGTAACACTTTGTACTGCAAAGTAGCCGTTGGAAAATAAGTTGCAAAAGGTTTTTTGTTTACAATAATAACGCCTGTTCCTTCAGAAACATAGACTCTTGCAACAGCGGTTTTTCTTCTACCGATTTTGTGAATAACTCCCATTATTTTAGATCGTTAAGGTTAACAGTTTTTGGCTTTTGAGCAGCTTGTTTGTGCTCTGAACCAACAACAACATTTAGATTTCTAAAAAGTTCTGCTCCCAATTTGTTTTTTGGCAACATCCCTTTTACTGCTTTTTCTACCAAAAGAGCAGGATTTTTTGATTGCAATACTTTTGCAGTCAAAATTCTTTGACCTCCAGGATAACCCGTGTGACGAATATAGGTTTTTTCGTCCATTTTGTTACCAGTAAGGTTAATTTTTTCTGAGTTGATAACAATTACGTTATCACCACAGTCAACGTGCGGGGTATAACTTGGCTTGTATTTGCCTCGAAGGATCATAGCGACCTTTGATGCAAGACGGCCCAAGTTATGACCATCAGCGTCAACAACAATCCACTCTTTTGAGATATTGGATTTGTTGGCTGAGATTGTCTTGTAGCTTAATGCGTTCACAATAATTTATTTTAATTAAACATTCCATTCCAAAATCGACAAATCGAAATTTGGACTGCAAAAGTACATTTTTTTATTTCAATTACAAAACTGTTTGTCTTTTTATTTTCAAACCCAATCACTTCAAACCCAATCACTTCAACAAAAGAGTTGGTTTTTGTCACAATTACAATTTTTTTTTTGCTTGGGCGTGCCCCTTCGGGTCGGTCTCCAGCTCCCGCTTTTTGGGGCTGGCTAAAAAACGCCAGCCCCAAAAGAGCTCCGCCTTTGCCCTCACGCAAGCCTCCGAAAGACTTTTTTCTTTAGCAACAAGATTCGATTTTCAAAAAACATTTTTATTTTGAATAACCAACAACACAATCGAAGAAACTGAAATAAAAAAGGATTAAATTTATGTTTTCTAATATTCTCCCAAGTTGCGCTCCCAAGTTGCGCCCACACAAAGTTTGTCATCCTGAAAGGATTTCACACAAGTTGAGTAGGCTGAAAACAGTTTGGGAAGAAACTACAAATAAAACAAAATTTTTTGGTATTGTGGTGCTGGG
>JANNBA010000093.1:0-18610 GCA_031384845.1 Bacteroidota bacterium | reverse complement strand
TTTGGCTAAATTGCCTGCAAAATTAAAATGGTTATTTTTATAAAATTCAAAATCAAAGGTGGCAGTTGTTTTGACAAAACTATTGTTTGAAACGCTCAAAAAATCGTACCCAAAAAGTGGTTTTATATTATTGATTTCGTTAAAACCAAAACCGCCAAACACAAAATTAAAGCTGGGTATTGCGGTATTTCCTACGGAAAAACCTGTTTCTACTTGCCATTTCAGGGTTGTATTTTTAAACCATGTTTTGGCAAAAGCGACTTCGGCTTTGGCTATTGAAAAGGGTTTGAAGGAGGTATTTTCATTGGTAGAAAAAATATAAGATTGAAAATCTGCTGAAAGCAAAACACCGCTTTTTGGAAAATATTTATTGTCGAATGAGTCGAATTTGATGTTTGAAAAAGTGCTAAAATAGTCGTTACTTTCAATTGTTTGGGTGGTGTTTTGAAAATTGTCTGATTTGATTTTGAATTTTTTGTGTTCTATTCCAAAAGTCATGGCGAGTTTTTGAACAAAAACGGTTTGTACATACATTTGATTTGTCCAATCTGAATAGTTTATGGGTAAATTATTGGTGTTAAATTTTGAAAAAAGTAAGCCATTGCTGAAATCTGAGGCGGCATTTTTTGAAAAAACGTGTAGTTTTGATTTGATTCCAAAACTCCAATAAAAGCCATTGTCTATATAATAATCTAAATTGTAGCGAAAATTATCTCCTAAAATAACATCCAAACTCAAAACATCATTTTTGGATAATGATTTTTTGTGTGTAAAATTGGCTAGCAAGGCACTTTTGTACAATCCGTCATAGTGCATTCCAAATTTGACATAGCTTTTGGTAGCATTTTCTGAAAGTTGCAGCACTAGATCGTTTGTATTATCGGGTTGTGGATTTAGAGTATAAGTAATGGCACTAAAATTTTGGGTGGCATTAAGTTTGTCTATTCCAATAGTGAGATCGTCATAACAAAGTGTTTGAAAATTGTTGAATCCTAATTTTCCGACGATGTAGGCACGGGTATAATGTTCTAATTCATTGATTATTAAATGATTTAGATGCAGCAATCCTGGCTTTTGTTGTTGTGATTGGTGTTTGTAGTTTGGGGTGTTTAGCGCTAATTTTTTTAGCGATTCCAAATTGCTTAGTGCGGCTTTTTTGCCTTCATTGATAATTTGGAGTCCTTGATCAAATGAAACGATATTATATTTTGAAATATCGGGCTTAATATATAGGTCTGTATTTGGAATTTTGGTTTTCATTTTTTCAATCATTTGAAGATTCGAAATTTGAACCATGATTTTTGTGGCTTCTTTGAGCGAATTTCTGTCTCGCAGTGCGTCTTGCACATCGACTCCTATGATGATATTGGCTCCCAAATTTCTGATTTCTTCTAAGGGATAATTGTTGGTCAAACCACCGTCCATGAGCATTTGTCCGTTGATTTCGACGGGCGAAAACAGGGTTGGAAATGCCGAGCTTGCTAATAGGGCTTGCGCCAAACTGCCGCTATTGATCAATACCGATTTTCCGGACTCGATATTTGTTGTCATACACAAAAATGGTATTGGAAGCTTGTTGAAGTCGGTGATGTTGCGTACTTTGTGTGTGAGTTTGTTGAGCAAATTAAAGTTGTACATTCCTTTTGAGAGTGATAATGGCACTCCTATTTTGAATTTACTGAAGGGTAATGCAATGGTATAGGTTTCGTCATTTTTTTTTTCGTAAAAATTTTTAGAGCTTCGAGGAATGTAATCTTTGATCAAATCACCAAAGTTTGTAGCTCGAAAAATGGAATCTATTTGTATGCCTGTATATCCCGAAGCATATAGCCCGCCTACTACAGAGCCCATGCTGGTGCCGCCTACAAAATCGATTTTGATGCCCAATGAGTCGATCACTTTTAAGACGCCTATGTGTGCAAATCCTTTGGCTCCTCCCCCACTCAATACGAGTCCTATTTTGGGTTTTTGGGGGTTTGATTGTGCGTTTGTGGTTTGTATATCAAAAAGTGTTGTAAGAAGTGCGAGTGCCAAGCCCCAGATGTAAGTGGAAAGCCACGATGGCCAAAAACCTATTTTTTCTGCACAAAAAAGGGCGACGCAAGAAGCCCCTTTTTTGTGCATAGAAAAAAAGGTTTTTGGCAGAGTGCTTGAAACGTGCAGCTGGAATAGGCTCATAAAAAAAAGGCTTATTGTGGTTGTAAATTTCGTGATTATTTTTTAAAAACTGTTTGTTTTGATATTTTTTTTTGCGGTTTAAATTTGCTTATTTTTGCAATCTAATTTTATGATATGTATCTTGAATTTTCTTTAAAATCGTTTGATGGGTTGTCTTCGAATGAGTTATATGCTATTTTGCGCTTGCGGTCTGAGGTTTTTGTGGTTGAGCAGGACTGTGTTTTTTTGGATATGGACGGCAAAGATGCGATTTCGTTGCATTTGATGGGTTGGTGCGAGGGCAAAATTGTGGCTTATTCGCGCTTGTTTGATACAAATGGCTATTATGCCGAGGCGTCGATTGGGCGGGTGGTGATTGATGCTAATTTTCGGGATAAAAAATGGGGTCACGCCCTGCTACAAAAAAGTTTTGAGTTGATTTTAGAGCATTTTGGGCAAACCAAAATTAGGATTGGCGCGCAGTTGTATTTGAAAAAATTTTATGAAACGAATGGTTTTGAGATTTCTGGGCCAATGTATTTAGAGGATGGCATCGAGCATATCGAGATGATTCGGCATTAGCATTTTGTGATGAGTAGCTCGACACGGCGGTCATATTCTGGTCCTTTGCCAAGCGGTATGGTGTTTCCAAAACCTTTGAAAGACATTCTTCTACTGTCTATATATTTGGATAATAGGTATTTATAAACGTTTTCGGCGCGATTGATTGATAGTTCTCTTTTGCGGGTTTCGCGGTCTATGGCTTCTTTTTGAAATGCAGGTATGCAGCATACGTGACCTTGTATTTCAAATTCGAGGGTTTTATATTTATGCAAACTTCGGGCTATTGCATCCAAATCTTTTTTGGCTTTTGTGGTCAATTTGCTACTTCCTCTTTCAAAAAGTAGGTTTTCGAGATAGATGTGATCGCCTGGAATATGTTTTTTTTGAATGCTTCCATAAAATCCAGGGAGGTCGATTTTTGGTAGTGGTTTCATATTTAATACAACATCCACTCGGCGGTTTTTAGAACGCATTTCGGGAAGCTTTTCTAAAATATCATCGTCTATCAAAATACGCCCTTTGCCTTCTATGGTTACAATAATTTTGTTCTTGATACCGTTTTCAATCATTTTGTCTTTGATAGTATTGGCTCGATTTACAGACAATTTATAGTTGTATTTGTCTTTGCCTACATCGTCTGTATAGCCAAAGATTTGAACAGATGCGATTCTGGAGGAATCTGTATTTTTTATAAAATTATAGACCGCTTCGGCTTGCTTTAGTTCGAGATTATATTTGTCAAATTGAAAATATACCGATTGCACGACTTCTTCTTGTGCATTGCAGATTCCGATGATAAATAAAGGGAGGGCTTTTAGAAATTTGATCATTATTTTTTTAGAATTTTGTTGTATTTTGAGGTGTTTTCCAAAATTTCTGCGGCTGCTTTTATTTCTGGACTGTTTGTGGTATAATATTGATACAAGCCTTCTTTGTATTGAAATCGTTTGATAATTTCGTCCAAAAGCAGTTTGTTGATTTCTGTTTTGGCTTTGTCCATTTGGTTTTCTTCAGATTTTTGAACTGCGGCAAGTAGTTGTTGGTATTCTGTGGTTATATTGGTGTCTAAATTTTCTTTTTTGGCTGCCTCAAGTGTTTTCAAGAGAGCTTTTTCTGTTTCGGTGTCAAAGTTGTATTTGTTGGTTTTCAAAAATTGTTTGAAATTTTCAAAATCGGAATCAGAAAAGGTTGGAATGGTATTGCCAAGGTTTTGATTTTTGAAATAATAGGCGGTGGCGAAGTCAAAAATGCCATTGTTTTTTTGAAGTGATTCGGCAATATTACTCAATTTTGTGTTTTCTAATTCAACATCGGGCAATACGCCTCCGCCGTCATATACGGCGCGGCCTTTTCTGGTTTTGAATGCGTTATAGTTGGTTGCTTGTGTGCGTGTGGCGTGCCCATCTTTGTCTTTTCGGCTGTAATCCAACGCTTGAATACAGCGTCCGGATGGGGTATAATAGCGTGAAATGGTTACTTTTACTTGGGTACCATAGGTCAGGTCGATAGGGCGCTGTACCAAGCCTTTTCCAAAACTTCGACTACCAATCACTACGGCGCGATCCAAATCTTGCAGGGCACCGGAAACGATTTCTGCTGCAGAGGCACTTTTTCCGTCAACGATAATCACCAACGGAATTTCCAAATCATAAGGTTCTTTGGTGGTTTTGTAGGTTGTATTGTATTTTTCGACCTTTGATTTTGTGGTTACAATAACCTCGTCTTTTGGCACAAAAAGGTTACAGATAGCAACTGCTTGGTCTAATAATCCTCCTGGATTGCCTCTCAAATCAAGAATAATGCGCTCGGCTCCGTCGTTTTTTAGTTTTTCGAGGGCTGCTTTGGTTTCGGTTGTTGTTTTTTTGTTAAATTGACTCAAAACGATGTATCCTGTCTTGTCGTTTACTTTTCCAAAAAACGGAACTGCCTTAATATCAACCTCATCAAGTATTATTTGGGTACTATTAATTTTGCCTTGGCGTTTGTATTTGATGTCAATTTTGGTGTTTTTGCCGCCTCGCATTAGTTGTGATGCGTCGTCTTTGTAATCTGCTAGACTAATATCGCCAATTTCTAGTATTTCGTCGCCGGCTTTTAGGCCGGCTTTGTCTGCGGGATAACCCTTGTAGGGTTCTATCACAATGGCTTTGCCGTCTTTGCGAGAGATAATGGCACCAATTCCGGTATATTCGCCGGTATTGTTGATTTTATATTTTACTACATCGCCTTCGTTAAAATAGTTGGTATAGGGATCTAATTCGATGAGCATGCTTTTGAGGGCTTTGTCCATCAGCTCACCAGGATTGGTTTGATCTACAAAATTCATGTTGACGGTTTTAAAAACTTCTGTAAAAATCTCAACTTGTTTGGCAATTTCAAAAAAATCATCTTTGAAACTTACGCTCATATATAGGAACAAACTTGCGGCTATGGTGAGCAAGTATTTTTTTTTGAAAAAGGTTTTCATGATTTGGGTAATTTTCTTCTTTTTTTAATAAAAACAATAACGGCCACGAAAATAGCAATAAATGGCCAAACTTGAAGCATTTGTATCAAAAAACTTGAAAATCCGTTGGCACCTGTCTTTATGGCATTCCAAATTTTGGACCCAAAGGAAACAGTAATCCCATCTTCTTTTGCGATATTTTTATAGCATTCTATATTGATTGTACTCATAGAAACTTGATTTTTCATATACTTCAACTGCCCTTCCTTGGCATCAATTTCTTCACGAATGGCAGACAATTGTGTTTCAATCTCGATCATTTCAGAAACCTTTGTTGCTTTTTTTAACAATTCAAAATATCGATTTTCTAACATTTTTTTTGCATTCAGTCGGGCTTCTAAATCAATATATGCAGCCGATACATCGTCTGAAGTGATTTCTTTTCGATCAAAATAAATAACGCCTTTAGAAATCGTTTTTATAAAAACATCAAAATGATTGTTGGGCAACCGAATAGAAATATTTCTAAATATTGTGGTTTGGTCTTTGCCTTCGGTATCATTTTGAATCAGTCCGTTTTGGTCTTTAATCAATTTGGAAATTACTTCAAAAGAGTTTTGCAAATTGTCTGTTTCAAAGCGCAGATTAGCATTTTTGATGATTTTGGGTGCGTCATTAGTTTCTTTTTGAGGCATTTTTGCAGTCATAACATTTTGAGAAAGCGATACATCTGCAGATTCGGCAATTGCCAAATTATCAACTGTTGCTTCATCATTTTTTTTACAGCCAATGACTATAAAAAATAATAGCATAAAATAATAAATTGATTTCATATTTTGATTTTTAGATTAATTACGGAAAAACATTTTTTTATGGTTTTAAAACCAAAACCGTGCCGAATTTATTGTGGTTCATTTGTATTGATTGTGTTCAAAAATTTTTCGAACAACAATTTGGTTTTGCTGTTGATTTCTTCAAAAGTAAGTCGGTCTTTGGTTTGATAAAAAAACATAATGGCATATTGTTTGTGCAAATTTTCTGTCAAAATGTGTTTGTTTAATCGATAGCTTTCGCGAAGTAAACGCTTGAAATAATTGCGATCGACAGCTTTTTTAAAATTTCGTTTTGATACCGAAACGCCTATTTTTAAATTTTCAAAAAAAACTTCTTTTGTGGGATCAACGGAAACAAAAACCAATCGCAAGGGGAATTTTGATACTGATTTTCCTTCGGTAAACAACAAATCTATTGTGTTTTTGCTTTTTAGTTTTTGTATTTTTGGGTATTTAAAATTCATTGAAGCAGTTGTTTTTTTGTTTGCAAAAATAGGTGTTTTTGTTGTGTATTGAATTAGGTTGTCTTGATTGTTTTTTGATTTTTTTTTTGGTTTTGAAAAATCAAAAAGTCTAAATTCGCCCTGATGTAGCGGCATCCTTTTTGGATTTTCTTTTTCAGAAAATCCAAAAAGATATAGCGTGCAGCAGGACTGTTGGTCTGTATGACGGCTGGTGTGCGCCAAAAAAAAAAGAAAAGGTTTTATTGATTTTGGTGTTTTTAAAAATCAAATTTCAATTGAACGACGATGCTTTTTTTGACTTCGGTATTGAGGTTGCTCAAGGATATTCCGAGCAGGCGTACAGATTCTTTGCAGCGTTCTTGATAGAGCAGCTCGGTTGCGGTTTCTAATAACAGTGATTTGTCTGACACAAAATAGGGCAAGGTTTTGCTTCGGGTTTGCTGCAAAAAATCGCTGTATTTAATTTTCAACGTAATGGTTTTGCCGGCTATATTGTGTTTTTGAAGTCTTCGTTCCAATACTGTTGCAATTTGTTCGAGCCGCTGTACCATAAAAATTTCGGAGGTCAAATTTTCGTCAAAAGTGTGTTCTGCGGCGACCGATTTTGCAATTCGTTCAGATTTTACTTGGCTGTTGTGAATGCCACGAACGACGTTGAAATAAAATGTTCCTGATTTTCCAAAATGTTTTTCTAAAAATTCTAATGTTTTATTTTTTAAATCTAGACCGATAAAAATGCCTAATTGGTACATTTTATCAGTGGTTACTTTGCCAACGCCATAAAATTTACGAATGGGCAAAACTTCCAAAAAATCTAGAACTTCGTTTGGTTTGACCGTTTTTTGACCGTTTGGTTTGTTAAAATCTGACGCGATTTTGGCGACGAATTTATTGACCGATATTCCTGCTGATGCTGTCAAACCAATTTCGTCAAAAATGCGTTTTCTAATTTCTTGGGCTATCAAGGTGGCACTTGGATTGCCTTTTTTGTTTTGGGTTACGTCAAGATAGGCTTCGTCGAGCGAAAGTGGCTCTACCAAATCTGTATAATCATAAAAAATTTTTTGAATTTTTGTCGAAATTTCTTTGTATCGGTCAAATCGTGGTGGTACAAATATCAATTCTGGACAATTTTTTTTGGCCATTACGCCGCTCATTGCACTGCGAACTCCAAATTTTCTTGCCTCATAACTTGCTGCCGAAACAACGCCCCGAATTTCGTTTCCGCCCACTGCCAGTGGTTTTCCTCTCAGATATGGATTGTCTAATTGCTCTACCGATGCGTAAAAAGCATCCATGTCAACATGAATTATTTTGCGGTTAGCGTCGATTGATTCCATGTCACAAATTTAGAATTCAAAATTGTTTTTTTGCAAAAATATCTTACTTTTGAAAATATTATTTTTTTTTACTAAAAACAAAGGGACAAAAATGATCGAAATAGAAAGAAAATTTTTGGTTTTGCCACAATTTGACAAAGCCTTTTTTGAAAAAATTGCGGTTTCAAAAAACAAAATCCAACAAGGATATATTTGTACGGATCCCGAAAAAACGGTTCGTATTCGCACCAAAGGACAACTTGGATTTATCACGATCAAAGGCGAAAGTAGCGATGACGGGCTTTCGAGATTTGAATGGGAAAAAGAAATTCCAATAGACGAAGCTTTACAGCTGCTTGATTTGTGTCGTGATGGATTGATTTCAAAAATTAGATTCGACATTCCGATAGGAAAGCACGTTTTTGAAGTTGATGTTTTTTTGGGCGAAAATTTGGGGTTGATTGTTGCCGAAATTGAACTCAAAAAGGAGAAAGATACATTTGAAATTCCGGAGTGGCTTGGTGTTGAAGTTACAGGTCAAAACCAATATTATAATGCCAGTTTGAGCCAATTTCCGTTCATAGATTGGTAGTTTTTTTTTTATTCAAAAGTAAACTTAACCTTTAATTTATATCATGAAAAATATAGCCATAAAAATTTCTTTGTTTCTAAATTATTTTGTTTTTGCCATTTTGCTCAATTGTGTGGGCATCGTAATGCTACAAATGCAGCTCAATTTTGAGGTTTCAAAGGCCGACGCTTCCATATTAGAAGGGTTTAAAGACCTTCCGATTGCTATAGCAGCATTTATATTTGCGTCTTTTTTGCCAAAAATTGGTTTGAAAAAATCGATGCTTGTTGCGCTTGCATTGGTTACTATTGTTTGTTTTATTATGCCTTTTGCTGATGCTTTTTGGTATTTCAAAATGTTATTTTTTGTTATTGGTGTATCCTTTGCGTTGATTAAGGTTTCGGTGTTTTCGACCATTGGACTGCTAACCGATAACCCAAAAGAGCATGGCAGTTTTATGAACTTTCTCGAAGCAGTTTTTATGTCGGGTGTCATGATAGGTGGTTTTGTTTTTAGTTTTTTTGTAAATGATGCCGATCCAAAATCGCGAGAGTGGTTGACTATTTATTGGATCATTGGAGCACTTTCGTTAGTTGCGTTTTTGCTGTTGTTTTTTACAAAATTGGAAGAGAAAGAAGCCAAAATAGAAAACACTTCGTTAGAAAAAGATTTTAAAGTTATGATTGGAATGATTGTCAAACCGCTGATTATCGTTTTTATACTTTCTATCTTTTTTTATGTGATGATCGAGCAGAGTTTTTCGACATGGATGCCTACATTTTATAAAGAAATTTTGCATGCACCAACAAGTTTGGCGGTGCAAGCAGCTTCTATTCTTGCGGGTGCAACATTTTTAGGAAGATTGCTTTCAGGCTTTGTTTTGTTAAGAATAAAATGGGTACACTATTTGTCATTTTGTATTGTTGTTATTGCCGCTATAGTATTGATTGTTATGCCGTTGGCAAAAACAATAACCATAGAGAATACTGATGCTATGACCTGGTTTAACGCCCCATTTGTATTGTATTTGTTGCCCATTATGGGCTTGTTTCTTGCGCCCATTTACCCTACCCTAAACTCTACTATCTTATCGTCATTGCCCAAGCATACCCACAGTTCTATGTCTGGATTGATTGTGGTTTTCTCGGCTTTGGGCGGTACTATTGGATCCATTATTACGGGACACGTTTTTGATGCTTTTGGGGGTACAACTGCCTTTTATTTTGCATTAATCCCGATTACTTTAATCTTTATTTTGCTTTGGACTTTAAATGCTATGCTGTCAAAAAAATGATTCACATAAAACCCAACATTCCGCAAACTATAGCACAATTACTGCATCAAGAAGATACAGATAACGACAAAAGAATCACGATAGAAGACCAAGGCCCGAAGCGATTTGTTTTGAAAACTGATGGAGAAGACCTTGTGATTGAAGGCACTTATTTTTTGTCAAATTTGTTGCAAGAATTGATTTTGGCACAACAAAATAAGCTTGATTTTGTTGAAAAAAAAAACATCTTTGAGCCGCCTGCAGATAGAATTTCGCGCATGATTCAGACCTATTTTTGGGACGGATTAACACGGACTTTAGACGAGGTCGGTTTGGATAAAATGATGGTTGACTCGAAATCAAAAACAACACAACCTATTATATACGTGCCATTTGCCGATGATTTTGCATTGAAATATTATCAAGAATTGGCTTTGACAAAAAATTTAAAAGTAGTGCAACTTCCTGAAAATTTGAGCCCAGAATATGTGAGTAGCATCAATGACAAAGGCGGCATTTTGGCATTGGCATTAAAGACCAAAAACGGCAAAACTATGGGATTACCATTTGCAGTTCCGGGTGGGAGATTTAACGAAATGTATGGTTGGGACAGCTATTTTGAAAACGTAGGTCTTTTGATAGACAAAAAAATAGATTTGGCTACAAGTATGGTCGAAAATTTTGCTTATCAAATCCAGCATTATGGTAAGATTTTGAACGCCAACCGCTCTTATTATTTGACCCGAACACAACCGCCTTTTTTTTCGAGTATGATTCGCGAAGTTTTTGAAAATAGTGCTGAAAAAGATATGAGTTGGCTAGCAGAAAATCTAAAAATTTGCATCACAGAATACGAAACTGTTTGGATGGAAGCAGGAAAAAGATTGACCGCTAATGGTTTGAATCGTTATTTTGCCCAAGGTATTGGGCTTCCGCCAGAAACCGAATTGGGTCACTATGATGATATTTTGTTTGGCTATGCACAAGCAACTCAAATGAGTATTTCAGATTATGAAAAAGGTTATTATGAACGGCGGATTCCAAATTTGGAGCTTGACGCTTATTTTGTGCACGATCGCAGCGTTCGCGAGAGTGGTCATGACACGAGCTACCGACTTGAAGGAATTTGTGCCTCATTGAATGTAGTCGAATTGAATGCAATGCTGTTCAAATACGAAACAGATTTTGCGTATATGATTGGGCATTATTTAGACGATAACTTTGATTTTGAAGGCAAAACATATCGTGCGGCTTATTGGATCAAAAAATCCAAAACCCGTCAAGAATTGGTCGATCGACTGCTTTGGAACGAAGTGGAAGGCTGTTTTTTTGATTATAATTTTGTTGACAAAAAACCTGTTGTTTTTTTGTCTGCTACTTGTTTTTTTCCGCTTTGGGCAAAAATGGCAACGCAAGAGCAGGCAGACATCATAATTGCAAAACATTTGCCAAGATTATGTTTTTTGGGAGGCATTGCGGGTTGTTCTGAAGAGGCCTTGGCTGGGATAGATGCGCAAAAAATGCAGCGTCAGTGGGATTTTCCGTATGGTTGGCCACCGCATCAAATGATTATTTGGCAGGGTTTGCAGCATTATGGATACTATGATTTGACACAAGAATTGGTGTATCGTTGGCTTTGGATGATTGCAAAAAACGCAAGTGATTATAATGGTACGGTTCCCGAAAAATTTGATGTTGTGCTGGCTTCACACAAGGTTTTTGCAGAATATGGCAATCAAGGTACTGATTTTGAATATATTACAAAAGAAGGTTTTGGCTGGATGAATGCTTCATTCCAATTCGGAATGCAGATTTTGAAAGCAGATTTGAAGGTATCTTTGAATGCGTTGTTGCATCCTGATGGGGTTTTTGAGAGTGGTTTTGAGATTAAAAATAGGAATTTAAAATAGACAGAAAAACTTGTTTTTAGACAATTGCTTCGCCTGTTCACTACAACCGTGTTATCGTTTGAAAAAGGGAAATAACAAAAGTGATATCGTATTTTTTGGCGGTTTTGAAAAAAATCTGTTACTTTTTTTGACAATTTTAAATTCCTATTTTGGTGTCATAAAACCCAATTGGATTATAGAAATTTAGTTTAAAATCTAAAATCATATTCGTCTTCGTCAGAAATATTGGCACCGAGCTCTACTTTTACAACTTCGCCAAATTCTGTTTGAATAGTGAGCCAATATTCCATATTTTGGTGGCTTTCGACGGTGTCATAAGCTTCCAAAAGCCAGTCATTAGGGTTGCTTTTTGGGATAAAAGTAGGGATCAAATCTGCAGATTTTCCGATCACATTTTGTTCATAAATCACCAAATTTGAGTTTGCGGCTACGATATATCCCAATCGAAAATCGGCGTCTGCATAAAAGGAGAGCGCAAATTTTGGATTATTATAGATATATATCAGATTGCCGTCCTCGTCTGTATGTTGTCTGTTTGGTAGTCCATAAATCTCGATTACGTTGGTTTTTTTCATTCCAAAAATGAGTTTGTCGATTCCTACAAATGGGGTAACTTTCATATCAGTTTAGTTTAAATTAATTTTTGCATTAAATTTGTTTTTACGGTTTCAAGCCATTCTTGTTTTAAAATGCTCAATATGATACTGTCTCTTCTGCCATTTTGAATTGTGGG
Organism: Bacteroidota bacterium; assembly: GCA_031384845.1. Taxonomy (GTDB): domain Bacteria; phylum Bacteroidota; class Bacteroidia; order Flavobacteriales; family Flavobacteriaceae; genus Flavobacterium. The sequence goes on along the minus strand of JANNBA010000093.1, from coordinate 6,340 downwards.
CAGGTTGCTTCTTAAAATGCCTTCTACTTGACATCCTATACTTTTCATGGCGGCTATACTGCGGTGGTTGTTGTTATCGGCACGAAACTCTACTCTTTCTGCATTCAAAATTTCAAATGCGTATTGCAGCATCAAAAATTTGCAGTTTTTGTTGAGTGCTGTTCCTTGATATTTTTTGCCATACCAAGTATAACCAAATTGTATGGTTTTGTTGTGCGGTTGTATGTCATAAAAACGGGTTGACCCGGCATATTCGTTGGTGGTTTTGTCAAATACGATAAAGGGATATTCTCTGTTTTGTGTTTTGCCATCGATAGCTAGGTTGATATAGTTTTGGATTGTTGCTTCATCGTTTACAGCAACGAGCGCAAATTTCCATAGTTCGGGTTCGTGTTGGGCGAAGTGTGCCAAATATTGGGAATCACTACTTTGAAGTGGTCTTAATTGTACAAATTGATTTTCGAGAATGATGGTATCTTTACAATTCATTTTGGTTTGGTTTTGGTCGTAAATTTTTAAGTACATGACAAAAAAAATATTTCATTGAAAACAAATAAAATCAGTGTTAGAAAACAACGTATAATACTGATATTAATCATATTAGAAAAAAATATCCGTATAATTTTCTAATAAAAACATCCGTATGAACGGCAAAGATACAGCGTAAATTTCAGTATTGCAAGTACATTTTAATGGCGAACCAAATTTGGTTTCGGAATTGTTGATAGGTTTGATTATAAGGCTTTTATGCAAAGTTCTTAGTGAAAATTATAATAATTTAGCTACTCGATTTGAGACAAATATTGAAAAAAGAAGAAATTATCGTAGAATCCAACACTTTTTGGCTGCGTTTGATTATTCTATGAAAGTAGTTTAGTAGTTCAATATTCAGATTGAAACCTTAAAAAAGACCATAGTAGCAAAGTTTTGGTTTTTTAGTTTTCAATTCATGTTCAGAATCGGGATTTTGAAAATTAATTTTTATCGAAAACTGCAATATGTCTTGCAGCGACACGCGTGAGGGCGTAGGCGGAGCTCTTTTGGGGCTGGCGTTTTTCAGCCAGCCCCAAAAAGCGGGAGCCGAAGACCGACCCGTTAGGGGCACGCCAAAAAAAAATGATAAATAGTGTTTTTGATTTTGAAATTGGTATTGAGAATTTGGATTGATAGCGCGGGAAATAGTTGTCAAAATCAGATATTTACCCAAAAAAAAGTTAAACTTGTCTGAAAAACATCACTCTAAATCAAAAATGTTATCTTTGGGTTTGAAAAAACCTTTATCATGAAAAAAGCAGTCCTTTTTATTTTACTTTTTTGTTTTGGATTTAGCAATCTGAAAGCTGCCACAGTTATTGCGGGCAAAATTGCGAACTCACCCGATGCCAAAATTTTGATTTTTGGCGAAAATTTTGAATTAGAAATAAGCCTTTCGCCTGAGGGTGATTTTTCAAAAAGTCTTGATATTCAATATGATGGGCTATATACGCTGCTCACGTCAAAAAATAGGACGACCTTGTTTTTGTCAAAAAAAACAAATCTTAAAATTGATTTTGACGAAAATGATTATGATAAAACTTTGCGTTTTTTGGGTGATGGTAGCAAAGAAAATCAATATATTGCGTACAAAAACTCTTTTAGATATGAGCTAAAACCCGAGATTTTATACAAATTGGATGAGGCGGCATTTTTGTCAAAAATAGCCGAGATAAAGGGCAAAATCAATTCAAAATTTAACGAATTGAAGTTTTCTGAAGGTGAATATAAAGCGCAAGAAATTCAAAATTTGCACTATTTTGAACAGGCAAATTTTTTAAACTATCCGCTATATCACGCCCATTATACTTCAAATCCAAATTTTAAAACAACGGATTCATTTCCAAAATTTGATGAAACAATTGATTTGGATAATGATATGGCTTTTTTGTTTTCGAATCCATATAAACAAATTGTGAACGCCATATTTAACAAAAAAATTGCGAGTCAAATGAGCGAAAAAAATAAATATGCATCGGCAATTGCGCTTCCTGAAATTGAAATCTTGAAAAGTGAGCATATCAAAAATTTCTTTTGCAAGAATTTGATGGGTGAACTTACGGCTTCAAATCCTGAATTGGAACATTTGTATGCTAAACTTTTAGCGCTTTCTACGGACAATAAATTCAAAAAAGAACTTGCTATAAAATATAACAATTTAAAATCAATTGAGATTGGAAAGCCCTCACCATCATTTAGTTATGAAAATCATAATGGTGCCACAACCACGCTCGAAAGTCTAAAAGGAAAATATGTTTATATCGATGTTTGGGCAACTTGGTGTGGCCCGTGTCGTGCTGAAATTCCTTCGCTTCAAAAAGTTGAAGAAGCTTTTGCAGCAAAAAACATTGCCTTTGTGAGCATTTCTGTGGATGAGAAAAAAGATCATGACAAATGGTTCAAATTGGTTGATTCGCAAAAAATGGGCGGAATCCAGCTTTTTGCAGACAATAATTGGGCTTCGGAATTTATTCGAGCTTACAGCATAGATAGTATTCCGAGATTTATTTTGATAGATCCAAAAGGGAATATTGTTGATCCCGACGCTCCTCGTCCTTCAGACCCAGAATTAACCACTGTTTTGCACGGATTAGGGTTGTAATTGTGTAAAAAACGCAAAAAAAATTATGCAATTCTAATTTATCGTACAATTTTTTATGATATTCAAAATTTCAGCTCAGATTGCGGCTCCTATTTATGAATTTCATAAAACCGAAAATTACATTTTATAATTTTGAAAAATACACTAATTTTGAAAATTATTAAAATATAAAAATGAAAATTCTAAAATTCGGCGGCACTTCAGTAGCAAATGCTCAAAACATACAATTGGTGATTGCAATTTGTAAATCACAAACAAAAGAAAATCAATTAGTTGTTGTGGTTTCGGCATTTAGTGGCGTTACAGATTTGTTGGTTTTGGCCGCTACAGAAGCCTCAGCAAAAGACAAAAAATATAAAGAAATATTTGAGCAAATCGATCAAAAACACAAAATTGCAATCGCAGAGCTTGTGCCAATTGAAGCACAAAATGATTTGTTGGTCAAGATAAATGGCCATTTGGACCATCTAAAAACCTTGTTGGACGGCTGTTATTTGCTTGGGGAACTTTCAAACCGAACTTCTGACACTATATTAAGTTTTGGCGAGCTGCTCTCGTCACAAATTATTGCAACGGCAATGCAACAAAAGGTAGCAAGTGCAACCTATAAAGACAGTCGTGAATTGATAAAAACCAACAGCCATTTTGGAAAAGCAGTTGTTGATTTTGAAATTACAAACCAACTCATTTTTGATTATTTTCTACAAAATACTTCACAAATAACGGTAATTCCAGGTTTTATTGCGTCGTCTTTGGACGGAAATAACACTACTTTAGGTCGTGGCGGATCAGATTATACAGCTGCTATTGTTGCTGCGGCGCTACAAGCAAGCGAGCTCGAAATATGGACAGACGTAAGCGGCATGTTTACGGCAAATCCTCGAATTGTGAAACAAGCGCAACCAATTGAAAAAATTTCGTATCAAGAAGCTATGGAATTATCACATTTTGGTGCAAAAGTGCTATATCCGCCAACAATTCAACCGGTTTTGACCAAAAATATTCCTATATTAATTAAAAATACATTTGAACCCGAAGCCGCTGGCACCTATATTTCAAACGATTCTAACTACCAATCCAATCCCATAAAAGGGATTAGTCACATTGACAAAATTGCCTTGCTCACACTCGAAGGTTCTGGAATGATTGGTGTTTCTGGATCGTCAAAAAGACTTTTTGAAGTGCTTTCGAATCAAAAAATAAATGTAGTTTTTATAACACAAGCTTCTTCTGAGCATTCCATTTGTATTGGAATATTAAACTCAGATGCCAATAGAGCGAGTATTGCCATCGACAAGGCTTTTGAGCTCGAAATTTCCCAAAACAAAATCAATCCTTGCATTATCGAACAAAATCTTTGTATCGTTGCTTTGGTTGGCGAAAACATGAAAAACCATCAGGGTTTGAGTGGCAAAATGTTCAGCACTTTGGGCAAAAATAATGTCAATATACGTGCTATTGCACAAGGGGCGTCAGAACGAAATATATCTGTTGTAATCAATGAAAAGGATGTAAAAAAAGCACTAAACACGCTACATGAACGCTTTTTTGAAGATAATACCAAACAACTCAACCTTTTTGTGATGGGTGTAGGCAATGTTGGCGAAAAATTTATGGAACAAATACACCAACAAAAGAAATTTTTGAAAGAAAATTTGAAAATAAATCTGCGTGTAATTGCCATTTCAAACTCTAGAAAAATGCACTTTGACGAAGAGGGAATATCACTCAAAGAATGGAAAAAAACACTCAATGAAGGCGAAACAGCTCATCAAGATAACTTTATATCTAAAGCAAAATCCCTCAACTTGCGCAATAGTATTTTTGTAGATATTACTGCAAATCAAGATGTTGCTAAAACTTATGACCAATATTTGAAACAAAATATTGCAGTAGTAACTTGCAACAAAATTGCTTGTTCGTCTGAATATGAAAACTACAAAAATTTGAAATATTTGTCGCGCAAATACAATGCTCCTTTTTTGTTTGAAACCAATGTTGGTGCAGGTTTGCCTATAATAGATACACTAAAACACTTGATTGCTTCTGGCGATAAAGTGCACAAAATACAGGCCGTTTTGTCTGGAAGTTTGAATTTTATTTTTAATAATTTTAATGACCGAAACCCATTTTATGATGTTGTAAAAGAGGCTGGCGTTCAAGGTTTTACAGAGCCTGACCCAAAAATTGATTTGAGTGGTGTAGATGTAGCCCGAAAAATTTTGATTCTGATTAGAGAAAGCGGTTACAGAATGGAAATCGAAGATATCGAAAACGAATCATTTTTGCCAATCGAATGTCTTGAAAACCAAACTGTTCCTGAATTTTTTGAGTCCTTGACTAACAATGTATCCCATTTTGAAAAATTGTTGCAAGATGCTAATCAACAAGATTGTAGGCTCAAATATGTAGCGCAATTTGAAAATGGTAAAGCCAAAGTGGGCCTTCAAATGATACCAAAAGGTCACGATTTTTATAATTTGGAAGGAAAAGACAATATCGTGCTATTTTATACAGATCGCTATGTCGATCAGCCGCTTATTATAAAAGGTGCAGGAGCAGGTGCTGCAGTGACGGCATCGGGGATTTTTGCAGATGTCATTAGAATAGGAAATGTATAAAACATGTTGATAAACCGCAAAAAATGAATGAAATAAAAATATTTTGCCCAGCAACTATAGCCAATTTATCTTGCGGTTTTGACGTACTTGGAATGTGCCTCGAAAGTATTGGAGATGAAATGATTGTGCGCAAAACCAATTCAAAAGGTATCAAAATCAGCAAAATCTTGGGTGCAGATTTACCTTTAGAAACCGAAAAAAACGTTGCTGGAGTAGCAGCATTGGCTTTGTTAGCAGCAGTTGAAACCGATTTTGGTTTTGAAATCGAGATTTACAAAAATATCAAAGCCGGAAGTGGTATTGGAAGTTCATCAGCGAGTGCAGCAGGAGCTGTATTTGGTATAAACGAATTATTGGGACGTCCATTTTCCAGAAATCAATTGATTCAGTTTGCAATGCAAGGCGAAAAATTGGCATCTGGATCGGCTCATGCAGATAATGTTGCCCCTGCTCTATTGGGCGGTTTTACACTTGTGCGAAGCTATAACCCGCTGGATGTCATTAGCATAGCCAGCCCGCCAGACTTATATGCTACAATTATTCACCCACAAATTGAACTCAAAACTGCCGATATGCGCGCAGTTTTGCATCCGATGATCACCCTCAAAAGTGCTATAGCACAATGGGGCAATGTTGGCGGATTAATAGCAGGGCTCTATTCGTCTGATTATGAATTGATTGGTCGTAGTTTGCATGACGAAATTGTTGAACCGTTGCGAAGTCCGCTTATTCCAGGTTTTGATGCCATCAAAAAGGCGGCTCTTCAAAACGAGGCACTTGGCTGTGGTATTTCTGGATCTGGACCTTCTATTTTTGCGTTGAGCAAAAGCATAGAAACTGCAGAAAAAGTAGCAAAAGCAATGCGTGAAACGTATATAGAATTCGATATCCCGTTTGAAATCCATGTTTCAAAAGTAAATGAAATTGGAGTTAAAACGTTAAACTAATTTATCAAATTATTGATTATCAGTATTTAAAGAAATAAAATGAAATATTATAGCCTCTACAAACAATCAGAAAATGTATCTTTTCAAGAAGCGGTTATTCAGGGATTAGCACCAGACAAAGGCTTGTATTTTCCAGA